>NZ_JBSGDY010000009.1:59944-75946 GCF_053602615.1 Micromonospora sp. NPDC004336 | reverse complement strand
GCATCGGTCGTCACGCCCCCGGTCACCACCGAGGAGGCGCTGGGCGGGCCGGCCTTCGTCGACGGCTCACCGCGCGACCCGTGGCGCGGCGAGGTCCGCCGGATCGTGCAGGTGGGCGCGGACCGTTCCGTGCGGATCCTCGACATGGGCAGCGGCCGCGTCGTCCAGAGCCGCGCCGGCGTGGCCGACCACGACGACCTCGTGGTGGCGCACGAGGACCGCGTCTACGTCGCCCGCGACGAGGCCAACTACCAGTTGCTCGCGTACGACCTGTCGACCGACGCCCAGCCGAGGGTGCTGCACACGGCGGCGGGCGACCGGAAGCGGCCGAAGGCGCTGGTGCCCTGCGGCGAGCACCGGGCGTGCCTGCTGGAGACCACCGGCGGCGACGACGAGAGCACCGAGGTGGTGGCGGCGACCGAGAAGAAGGCGGCCCACTGGCCGGCGCCGGGGGCCACCAGGCTGGTGCCGCTCGGCGAGCACCTGCTCGTGCGCCGGACGTCGCCGAAGTCGACGAGCACGCTGTTCGGCCCGGACGGTCGCGCGGTGCTGCCGGACCGACCCGGGGTGGCGGTCCGGCTCGACGCGGGAAACCTGCTGGTCTTCGCCGACCCGCCGAGCCCGGCGGAGGACGACCGCAGCGTCGCCGGGGTGGCGGTCGGCTCCGGCGACGTCACCGAGCTGGGCCAGCTCCAGGACGTACGCAGCGAGTCGTGCTCGTGGAACACCAGCGTGATCGCCTGCGGCGCCGGGAAGGACTTCGTGCTCCACCGGTTCGCCGACAGCTAGCGGATCCCGGACGAACAATTCAGATCGATCTATGTAATCGATAGCCTCCTCTCAACGGCCAGGCCGCCCCGCGCCCCGGTCACGAGCCGGCGCGGGGCCGACAGGAGGAGGACCGGCATGACATCTCCCCGTACCCGACGGTGGCGGGCCCGCGCGGTGGGCGTGCTCGCCGTCGCCGCCACGGTCGTCGCCACCGTGGGCGCGCCCGCGACCGCGGCCCCCGGCGGCACGATCCGGTACGCCGACGACCCGGCCGCCGTGGCGGACGGCTACGTCGTGGTGCTCAGGGAGGACGGCGCGGTGGGCCGGGCCGGCGACCGGCGGTCGGCGGTCAGGGGCGTCGCGGACCGGCTCGCCGAGCGGTACGGCGCCTCCGTCGGTCACGTCTACGGTCACGCGGTCACCGGCTTCCAGGCCCGCCTGTCGGAGCGGGCGGCCCGCCGGCTCGCCGCCGACCCGGCCGTGGCGTACGTGGAGCGGGACCGGGTGGTGACCCTCGTCGGGCCGGGCGTCCAGCTCGGCCCGCCGTCCTGGGGGCTGGACCGGATCGACCAGCGCACCCTCCCGCTCGACGGCCGGTACGCCTACCCGAACACCGCGCACAACGTGCACGCGTACGTCGTCGACACGGGCCTGCGGGGCACCCACGGCGACTTCGGCGGCCGGGCCGGCGTGGGGGTCGACCTCGTCGACGGCGGCCCGGCGGACGACTGCAACGGCCACGGCACCCACCTGGCCGGCACAATCGGCGGCACGCGGCACGGGGTGGCCAAGGAGATCCAGTTGCGCCCGGTGCGGGTGCTCAACTGCGCCGGCAGCGGCACCTTCGCCCAGGTGATCGCCGGGGTGGACTGGGTCACCGCGAACGCCGTCCGCCCGGCGGTGGCGCTGCTGGCGCTCGGCGGCGGGGCCAGCACGGCGCTGGACGCCGCGGTCAACCGGTCGATCGCGGCCGGCGTCACCTACGTGGTCACGGCGGGCAGCTCGAACGCCAACGCCTGCAACTACTCCCCCGCCCGGGTGCCGGCGGCGCTGACGGTGGCCGGCACCACCAGCGCCGACGCCCGGATGCCGAGCGGCAATTACGGCAGCTGCCTGGACCTGTACGCCCCCGGCGCGAACATCACGTCCACCTGGTACTCCGGCGACGGAGCCGTGATGATCCTCAGCGGCGGGTCGATGGCCGCCGCGCACGTGGCCGGGTGCGCCGCGCTCGCCCTCTCGGCCAACCCGACCTGGAGCCCGGCGCAGGTGGCGGCCCACCTGACCGGCCGGGCGACGGTCGGCGTGGTCACCGGAACGGTCAGCGGCACGCCGAACCGCCTGCTCTACTGCGGCCCCTGATCCCGCGGGCACCGGCCGTCGGGGCGGCGGAGCACGCCGGCCCGACGGCCGGTTCGATCGACATCCGTCGACCCTTGCCCCCGCCGGGTCCGCCGACTACCGTTCAATCGATGAACGACTATCTCGTCATCGGTGGGGGCATCGCGGGCGCCAGCGCCGGACACCACCTCGCCGCGTACGGGACCGTGGTGCTGCTGGAGATGGAGCAGGTTCCCGGCCGGCACTCCACCGGTCGCTCGGCCGCGGTGTTCTCCGAGTACTACGGCGGGCCGGCGGTGCGCGCCCTGACCCGGGCCAGCCGGGGCTTCCTCGCCGCGCCGCCGCCCGGATTCGCCGAGCACCCGCTGCTCACCCCGCGCGGCGTGCTCAGCCTCTGCCCGCCGGGCAGCGAGGACGCCTTCGAGGCGGCGCTGCGCGACGGCGCCGACGTCGACCCGCCGGCCCGCGAGATCGACGTCGCCGACGTGCCCCGGCACTGCCCCGTCGTGCGGGCGGGGTGGTGCCGGCGGGCGATGGTGAAGCCCGCCGCGCGGGATCTCGACGTCGCGGCGCTGCACCAGGGCTACCTGCGGGGCGTCCGGGCGGCCGGCGGCCGGATCGTGTGCGGCGCGCGGGTACGCCGGCTGCGGCGCGACGGCGGCGGATGGCGGGTGGACACGGACGCCGGCGAGTTCGCCGCCCGGGTCGTCGTCAACGCGGCGGGCGCCTGGGCCGACGAGGTCGCGGCAGCGGCCGGCGTACGCCCGATGGGGTTGACGCCGCTGCGGCGCACCGCCTTCCTGGTGGACGCGCCGGCCGGCGTCCCGGCGGCGGACTGGCCGATGGTCAACGACGTCGACGGCAGCTTCTACTTCAAGCCGGAGTCGGGACGCCTGCTGGTCTCGCCGTGCGACACCACCCCGGTGCCGCCCGGCGACGCCCGCCCCGACGACCTCGACGTGGCGATCGGCGCCGAGCGGGTGCAGGCGGCGACCACGCTTCGGATCCGTCGCGTCCACCAGCCCTGGGCCGGGCTGCGGACCGCTGCCCCGGACGACGTCCCCGTGATCGGCCCGGCGGCCGACGCGCCGGGGTTCCTCTGGATGGCCGGGCTCGGCGGCTACGGCGTCCAGACCTCGCCGGCGGCCGGCGCCCTGCTCGCCGCGCTGGCGGTCGACGCCCCGCCCCCCGTCGACCCCGCCCCCCTCTCCCCCACCCGCTTCCCCTGACCCCGCCGTCGAGGGTGCGGGGTCAGGGTGCGGCCGGCAGGGGTGCGGGGTCGGGTGCGGCCGACCCCGCCGTCGGGGCTGCGGGCTCAGGGTGCGGCCCACCCCGCCGTCAGGGCTGCGGGGTCAGGGTGCGGCGGGGGAGCATCGTCCAGGCCGAGAGGGCGGCCGACATCAGGGCCGCCACCAGCATCACCTGGAAGACCGCCGGGTAGCCGGCCACGCTGGCGACCAGGCCGGCCAGGGGCGCCCCCGCCACCAGGCCGATGTCCCAGAACGACGTGAACGCGCCGAGCGCCGCACCCTGGTGCGCCGGGTCCGTCCGGTTGATCACCAGCAGGGCCAGCGCCGGGAAGAGCAGCGAGAGCCCGGCGCCGATCACCAGCCCGCCGACGACCGCGACGACCAGGTTCGGCGCGACCGCGACCAGGAGCAGCCCCACCGCCTCCACCAGGGCCGACCCGACCGCCACCCGGCCGGCGCCGAGCCGGTCGGGCAGCCCGCCCACGAACAGCCGCACCCCGACGTAGGTGAAGCCGAACGCGTTGAACGCGGCGATGCCGTTCTCGATGCCCCGGTCGGCCAGGTGCAGGGCCACGAACGCGGCCAGCGCGGCGTAGCCGAAGCCGGCCAGGGAGAGCGCGACCCCGGGGGCCACCGCGCTGCGCGGCAGGATGCCGGCCCGGCCCTTCGGGGCCGGCTGTTCCGGGCGCGGGCGGGCGGCGACGAGCGCGGCCCCGGCCGCCGCCGTTCCGACCGCGAACAGCCACACCGCCGGATAGCCGCCCGAGGTGCGCAGCAGCACCGCGCCGAGCAGGGCGCCGAGCGTGATGCCCAGCCACATGTGGATGCCGTACAGGCCGACGACCCGGCCGCGCCGGTCGGCCGGCGCCACCGCCACCAGCCAGGCCGCGCCGGCGGTGTAGACGGCCGCCTCGCCCACGCCGTGCAGCACCCGCACGCCGACCAGCACGCCCACGTTGCCGGCCATCAGGTACGCCGCGCCGGCGGCCGCGCAGACCGCCGCGCCGGCCAGCATCACCGTCCGGTACCCGTGCCGGTCGCCGAACCGGCCCGCGACGGGTCGGGCGATCACGGCGGAGACCGCGATCGCGGCGATCACCACGCCCACCTCGACCCGGCTGCCGTCGAGCTCGTCGAGGACGTAGAAGGGCAGCACCGCCAGGGACGCGCCGACGCCGAGCAGGCACAGGAAGATGGCGGCGAAGAGCGGCACGATGGGCCGGTAGAACGCGAGTTTCCCGCCGGTGGTGGTCATGCGGCGACGCTCCTAGGCCGGTACGACGTGGAAGAAGTGGGTCGGCAGGTGCACGGCCAGCCCCTCGTGGATCTCGGCGCAGACGGCCGGGCCGTCGGTGGCGAAGGTGCCCGGCGGCGGGGTCCCGACGCGGATCGCCGAGCGACCGGCGTCCAGCAGGCGCGCCGCCATCGCGAAGTCGCCCACCACCGCCTCGCCCGGGGCCACCATCCGGGTGCGGCTGATCTGCACGCCGTTGCGGGTCAGGTCCGCCAGCAGCGCGCCCCGCCCGAGCAGGTGGGTGTAGTAGTCCCTCGGGTTGACGATCATCGCGTGCGGGGTGGCCCCGGTCTGCTCGATCTCGTCGCAGGCGGCGAGCAGGCCGCTGAGCCAGTCGTGCCGGTACGGCAGCCGTGCGATCTCCGGGTGCCGCAGCAGGCCGCCCTCGCCGATGGTCAGCGCCTGGTTCTCGGCCGTGGCCAGCCGGACCAGCAGCCGGTAGTCGACGAAGACGGCCAGCGCCTCCGGGTCGTCGGCGAGTTCGTCGGGGACGCGCACCCAGGCCCGGATCGGGTGCACGCCGGCCGTGGCGGTGCCGAACCGGAAGGCGGCCTCCCGGCGCAGGCCCGACTCGTGCACGGCGGCGGCCTCGCCCGCGTCGGGCCGACCCTCGCACCAGAACCGCACCGGGTCCATCCCGACCGACCGCTTGCGGAACAGGTTGCGGACGGTGACCCGGGGGCGTTCCTTGGTCGGCTGGAAGGCGTCGGTGATGGTGTAGTCGAAGCGCACCTCGGCGCCGGCGGGGTCGTCGGCGTACGCGCGGGCGAACAGCTCGCCGGGCGACAGCGTCGACGACGCGGTCACGGGCGGCGCGGCGGTGGTGGTCATGAGTCCTCCCCGATGCAGATGGCGTGCCGGATCAGCCGCTGGTAGAAGGGCTGGTGGTGGTCGTGGTACGCGCGCAGGGTGTCGTCGTTCTCGACGGTCACCGCGAAGGACTTGGCGACCGGCGAGAAGCCGGAGGTCCGTTCGACGTCGAGGTGCCATTTGCGGGTGCGCCGCCACTCGGCGCGCTCCCCCGGCGCCCAGCTCAGCGCCTCGGGCCGGAACGGCAGCCCGACCGCGGCGCACCAGGCCGCCACCGTCTCGGCGGGCCGGCGCAGCAGGTCCTCGGCCCGGATCACCACCGGGGGCCGGCGGGCGGTCCGGCGGACCAGGTCGAACAGCTCCCACTGGTGCTCGAAGCCGATCTCGGGGCAGGTCACCGTGGGTTTGATCGCGTAGTGCGAGCTGATCGTGCGGGCCGGTTCGCGGACGATGAACGTGTGCGTGACGTCGGCGATCGCCGCGGGATCGTCGAACAGGTGCTGGTAGCGGTACTCCAGGGTGTCCTTGACGAAGACCGTCCGGTCCCGGCCCAGCGCGGTCAGGTGCGCGACGACGGCGGCCGGCTCGGTCACGGTGACGGTGCCGCCGTCGGCGGTGGGCAGGTCGACGTGCCCCTCGTCGACGAGGGTCACCAGCGGCTCGTGCACGACCGTCACGTCACCGCGGGCGATCATCATGCGCAGGAACGCGGTGGAGAGCGCGCGGGGATGCGCCCACATGGCGATCACCGGCATGCCGGGCCCCCGTACCGCCCGGCGGGCGCGGCGCCGGGGCGGCGGACGGGCCTCACTGGGACCACCAGGTGGGCTTGCGGTCCCAGCGGTGGCCGCGCAGCCGGTCCAGCAGCCCGGCCTCCAGCGGCGCGCCGTCGCTCACCGCCAGGTTGGCGCGGACGTGCTCGACCCGGCGCATGCCGGGGATCACCGTGCTCACCGCCGAGTGGTGCAGGATGAACCGCAGCGCCAGCTCCGGCATGGTCATCCCCGCCGGCACGTCGGCGGCCAGCCGCTCGGCGCGCTCCACGCTGGGCAGCAGGTTCTCCGGCCCGAAGTACGTGCTGCGCCAGTCCTCCTCCGGCCAGGTGCTGTCGGCGGTCAGCGTGCCCGTCAGCGTCCCCTCGTCGAACGGGACCCGGGCGATGATGGCGATGTCGTCGCGCTGCGCGCGGGGCAGCAGCTCGTCCTCGGGGGCCTGGTCGAAGATGTTGTAGATGACCTGGACGACGTCGATCAGCCCGGTGTCGAGGGCGGCGTGGCAGTTCGTCGGCTCCCACCGGTTGACGCTGATCCCGACGCCGTCGACCAGGCCCTCCCGCTTGAGGTCCGCCACGGCCTCCTGCCAGCGGCCGTCGGAGGCCCAGCGGTCCTCCCAGACGTGGAACTGGAGCAGGTCGATCCGGTCCACGCCCAGGTTCTCCAGGCTGCGGTGGGTGTACTCGCGGATGTGGTCGACCGGGAAGACGTCGTCCAGGGTGTCCTGCGGGCCGGGCGGCCACTCCCGGTTCTTCGGCGGGATCTTGGTGGCCAGGAAGAGGCGGCGGTCGGGGTGCCGGCGGACCAGGGCGCCGAGCAGCCGCTCGCTGACGCCCCGCCCGTAGACCCAGGCGGTGTCGAAGAAGTTGCAGCCCCGTTCGACCGCCTCGTCGAGGCAGGCCGGCGCGGTGTCGTAGTCCCAGCCGGTGAACCCGCCCGGTCCGCCGCCGATGCCCCACATCCCGTACCCGACCTCGCTGACCTGCCAGCCGAGCCGACCCATCCTGCGATATCGCATCCCACTCCCTCATCCGTGCCGGTCGCCGCGCCCCCGCGCGGCCGGTCAGCCTGGTCCCGCCGGCAGCAGCAGCCGGTCGGCGTCCCGCCGCTCGTGCTCGCCCAGCCACGCCCGGTAGGCGTCGACGGACGGCCCGAGCCGGTGGTCGGTGAAGCCCCGGCGCCGTTCCAGTTCGGCGCAGCCGTCGCGGCGGAACAGCCGGGGGTTGTCGGTGAGCAGCGTCGCGAAGACCGCCCGCAGCCGCTGCTCGTCGGCGCCGGCGCCGGGCGGGAAGAGCGCGAGCAGCACGGCGGCGGCCCGGTCGCCGTCGGTCGCCGCCTCGCGCAGCGCCGCCACGAAACGCACGCAGCTCACCCGGGGCAGGGCGGCCGTGCCGGCCAGCGGCAGGTCGGTGAAGTCGACGCTCACCGGGTGCAGGACGTGCAGCGTGCCGCCCCACCGCCGGGGGTCGACGACGGTGGCGACGATCCGCCGGGCGGCCCAGTCCACCGGCGTCCAGTCGGAGCGCACCGGCGCGTCGGGACGCATCCGCAGCCGGTGGCAGGCGGCCAGCAGCAGGTGGGTCAGCGCCCGGGGGTTGGGCACGCCGTCGTCCGCGGCGGGCATCACCTCGCCGAGGCGCAGCACGGTGACCGTGGCGCCGCGCCGCCGGGCCTCGGCGAGATACCGCTCTGCCACCCACTTCGACCGGCTGTAGCCGCTGGTCGGCGCGACGGCGAGGGCCGGGTCGCACCCCTCGGGCAGCGGTTCGGGGCGGCGGGCCGCCTCGGTGTCGAGCACGCCGAGGGTGGAGACGTGGTGCAGCGGCTTCGGCCGGCCGGTCAGGGCCAGCCGAAGCAGCTCGGCGGTGCCGAGGACGTTCGCCGCGCGGTGGGCCCGGTAGTCGAACAGGAAGTTGACCAGGGCGCCGGCGTGCAGCACGAGGTCGCAGTCGTGGGCCAGCCGGGCCCAGGCGTCCGGGTCCAGGCCGAGGGACGGCCGGGCCAGGTCGGCGGCGTACCCGCGCAGGCGCGGGGTGTGGCCCGGGCGCCACAGCCCCCGCTCGGTCAGCGCCCCGACCACGCGGGCGGTGGCCCCGGCGTCGTCGGCCGCCCGGGCGAGGCAGAGCACCCGCACGTCGGTCGTGGCGAGCAGCTCGTGCACCAGCCGCGCGCCGACGAACCCGGTGGCGCCGGTGACGAGGACGGTGCGCGGCGACCGGCGCCGGGCCACGGGCCGCACCGGCAGGTCGGCCGGGACGGCCGCGTCGCGCTCCACCAGCTCGGCCTCGGTCTCGGCGGGATCGGCCGCGCCCAGCCGCGCGGCGATCGTCCGGGCGAGACGGGCGGCGGTGGGGTGGGCGAAGAGGTCCTGGACGCCGACCCGGACGCGGTGGTCCGCGCCGAGCGCGGTCACCACGTCGAGGGCCTGGAGCGAGTCGCCCCCCGCGTCGAGGAAGTCGGTGTCGGGCCCGAGGTCCGGCCGGCCGAGAACGCTCCGGAACACCGCCAGCACCCGGTCGGGCAGCGTCCGCGCCTCGGCGCGGGCGGCGGCGGCGCGCGCCCGGTCGGCGAGCGTACGGTCGAGCCAGCTCTCCAGCGCCCGCCGGTCGACCTTGCCGTTGCCGGTCAGCGGCAGCGCGTCGCGCAGCACGACGTGCCGGGGGACGTGGGGCCGGGGCAGCAGCCGGCGCAGGTGCGCCCGCACCGCCGGCTCGGTCACGCCCGGTTCGGCGGCGACGAAGAGGGCCAGCGACTTCGCCCTGCCCTCCCGGGCCACCAGGACCTTCGCCTGCCGTACGCCGGGCAGGCGGGTGGCGGCGGTCTCGATCTCGCCCGCCTCGATCCGGACGCCGTTGACCTTGAGCTGGAAGTCGCGCCGGCCGGCGAAGTGCAGCCGGCCGTCGGCGGCGAGGCGGCCGAGGTCCCCGGTGCGGTAGAGCCGGGGGCCGGGGATGCCGGACAGCGGGTTGGGGACGAACACCTCGGCGGTGCGGGCCGGGTCGCCGAGGTATCCCTCGCCGAGGCAGATCCCGCCGATGACGATCTCTCCGGTCGCGCCGGGCGGCAGCGGGCGAAGCTCGGCGTCGACCACGGCCGCGTAGCAGTTGTCGATGGGCCGGCCGATGGGGATGACGTCGCCGTCGGAGCGGGCGACGGTGTGGAAGACCATGCCGATGGAGGCCTCGGTGGGGCCGTACCCGTTGGTGGCCGACACCCCCGGCACGAGGTCGGCCAGGCGGTGCACCGCCCACGGGTCGATCTCCTCGCCGCCGACGATGACGTGCCGCAGCGTGCCGACGGCGCGGCGGGCGGCCGGGTCGCGGTCCAGCACGGACACCAGCGCGCCGAGCACGCTCGGCACGAAGTCGGTCATCGTGACGGCCTCGTCGGCGATCGTCCGGATCGTCCGCTCGACGTCGAGGAAGCCGCCCTCGACGGGCACCACCACCCGGCCGCCGGTGGTGAGCGGCCAGAACATCTGCCACACCGACGAGTCGAACGTGTGCCGGCTGTTCTGCAGCACCACCTCGGCGCCGGTCGCGGCGAAGTAGCGGGTCATGAACCGGAACCGGTTGGCGATCCCGTCGTGCCGGTTGACCGCGCACTTCGGGGTGCCGGTGGTGCCGGAGGTGAAGATGCCGTAGATCAGGTCGGCCGGGCCGACGGGCACCCCGGGCCGGCGGCGGGTCGGTGCGACGTCGTCGACGTCGACCGGCAGGCAGGCGACGCCCCCGGTGTCGGGGCGCGGGTCGCCGCCCCGGACCACGGCGAGCCGGGGCCGGATCACCCGCAGCGACGCGCGCAGCCGGTCGGCCGGCCAGCCGGGATCGACGGGTACGAAGGCCGCGCCGAGCTTCATCAGCGCCAGGTCGACGACGGGCAGTTCGAGGCCGTCGGCGAGGAGGACGGGCACCACGTCGCCCCGGCCGACGCCCCGGGCGGCGAGGTCGGCGGCGACGCCGTTGGCCAGGTCGTCCAGCTCCCGGTAGGTCAGCGAGCGGCCCCGGAACGTCACCGCCCGGCGGTGCGGGTGCAGGTCGACGCGGTGTTCGATCAGGCGGGGCACGGCCTCGAAGGGCCCGTCGTCGTGGCGGCGGCCGGCGGCGCGCTCGACCAGCGCCCGGGAGGCGGGCCCGAGGGCCGACGCCCGCGAGGAGGGCAGCGCGGGGTCGGCGAGGAGCGCGGCGAGCAGTTCGGCGAACATCTCCGCCACGGCGGCGCCGCCGGCCGACCACGGGTCGTCGGCGGCGCAGCGCAGGACGACTTCGAGGGTCTCGTCGGCGACGTCGACGGTGAGCAGCACGGGCGGGGTGTCGCCGCCGGGCGCCGGCGATCCGCCGTCGAGCAGCACGAGGACGTGGTCGGCGCCGTCGTGGTCGGGCGCGGCGCCGTCGTGGTCGGGCGCGGCGGCGGCGCACGCGCGGACCGTGGCGCGGGCCCGCTCGCCGGGCATCCGGTGCACCCGCGCCGGCCAGGCCGGCAGGTCGAGTTCCACCGTGCCGGTCCGGACCCGTACCGGCGTCCGGCGGCCCAGCCGGTCGAGCAGTTCCGCGGCGGCCAGGGCCGCCGTGGCGGCCCGGTCCGGCGCGGGGTGCGGCCCGGTCGCCGCCGGGCGGGTGGCGGTGTACCGGTACGTCGAGGTGTCCGAGACGGGAACCGGTGCCGCGGACCCGCTGTCGCCCGACCTCATCACGCCTCCTGTCCCGAGCCCGCGCGGCCGTCTGGACACAGCCGCGGACGGAGCCGAGCCGGCCCCGACGCACACCGAGAGTTATCGGCGTTGGTCGATGGCCAGCCGTCGGTCATGGACACTAGAGGTCTGATCGACCGTAGGGAATATGCAACTTTCTGCTACATCGACGGCGATCACTTACCGGAGCCCGGTTGGCCCGCCCCGGCCCGGGACCGGCCGAACGGCCCGGGAAACGGGCGGCCACCAGGCGATCCTCGGCGTACGCCCGGTCCGGGCCGCGGGCCCGCGCCGGACCGCCGCCGGCCGGGTCGACCCGCGACGGGGGTCGCGCGCCCCACCCGCGCCGCACGGTCGAGCAGGGCGGATCACGTCCGGTAGTCGGCGCGGCGCCGGGACGCCCCCGCGGGACGGACACGGACGCCCGCGGGACGGACACGGAGGGACCCGACCGGACGGGCCGGTCGGGTCCCCGCGTGGCGTCGCCGCCGTCAGCCGCCGAGGCTGGCCGCCGCCGAGGCGATCGCCGACGCGAAGGTGCTCACCTGGGTGTAGACGCCGGGGTAGTTGGGCCGGGCACAGCCGTTGCCCCAGCTGGTGATGCCGACCTGGATCCAGGCGTTGTTCGCGTCCCGCCGGAACATCGGGCCACCCGAGTCGCCCTGGCACGTGTCGACGCCGCCGCTGGCGTAGCCCGCACAGATCTCCTCGCTCGCGATGACCTGGCCGCCGTAGTACGAGTTGCAGGTGGCGTCGCTGACGAACGGCACGGTCGCCTTGCGCAGGTAGCGCTGCTGCGCGCCGCCCTCCCGGGTCGCGCCCCACCCGGCGACCGTGAAGGTGCCGTTGTCGTACGCCGTGCTGGTGGCGATGTTGAGCGTGGGCAGCGTGGTCACCGGCGTGGCCAGCCGGATCAGCGCCCAGTCCTTGCCGTTGCCGTTGTAGCCGGGCGCCCGGTAGACGTAGTTGGACCGCACCTGGATCCGGCTCGACGACTGGAGGTCCACCACGCCGAGGGTGGCGGTGATGCTGGTGTTCGCGCCGGTCCCGCCGACGCAGTGCGCGGCGGTCAGCACCAGGCGCGGGCTGTAGAGGGCCCCGCCGCAGCCCATCGAGAGCCGGACCATGAAGGGAAACTCGCCCTGCGCGGCCAGGGTGCCGCCGACGACGTACGGGGTCACGTCGGAGGCGGGCTTGGCCTGCGCGGGCACGGCCAGGACGAACGAGCCTGCGGTGACCGCGACCAACGCGGCGGCCATCCGGCCGATGAGTCTGCGCCAACGGACCATGGGAGCCTCCAACCTTCGCGGCGCGGGGGTCGACGCGCCGGCAACCGATGGCGGAGATCCTATGAATGCATATCGATGAATGGCAATGTCGCGGCTCATCCCGCGTCGGTCATACCGCCGCGCGCCGGACGGCGACCCGCTCGACCGGCGACCGCCCGTTTTGCGCCGGGTCGCCCCGGGTACCGCTGCCCCATGGACACGAACACGAAGGCACACCTGATCGGCGGCCCCCGGGACGGCAGCACCATCGACGCGGGCGGCGACGCCCTCCTGGAGGTCGAGATCGACGGCATGATGCACCGCTACATCCGCACGACGCAGCAGCACGGCGCGGACGGCACCGTCTACAACTACGACGGGATGGTCGCGCCCGACGGCGGCGAGCCCGGCGTCGAGGACCCGGCCGCCCGGGTCGCCTCCCCGAAGGCGGACTCGGAGGGCCACGGCGGCAAGCACTGATCGGCGTGGGTCGGCCCGGCGGGACGCGGATGATCCGCGGCCGGCCGGGTAAGCAGCCGCCGACCTGGTGGAGTGGAGAACGACCGGGGTCGCGGCATCCCGCGGCCGGACGCGCGGGCGGGGCGGCGCCACGCCGACCCGCCCGGGCGTACGGTCAGTTTCCGCTGATCCAGTTCCAGGCGGACACGACCCACTCGGTCTGCTGGAGGTAGGCGATCCCGAGGCCGGTCAGGAAGACCGCGGTGACCAGGTGCGCGCCGCGCGCGCTGCGCCGCACCCGGCCCAGCTGCCGCTCCAGCACCAGCCGGCCGAGCAGCCGGGCCAACGCGAACAGACCGGCCGCCACCAGCAGGCTCAGCACGAAGATCAGCAGCGGCCCGGCCAGGTCGCCCCCGCCGGAGATCGCCCAGATCCCCCAGCAGACGAACGCGAAGAGCGCACCCGCCGCGCTCCACTCGCCGCCGCGCCGAAGCTGCGCGACGTGCCAGCTCAGCGGCCGCCGGGGCGCCTGCGCGCCGGGCCAGCCCGTGCCGGTCGGCTCCTGCTCGACGACGGGGAACGGCTCGGTGCGCGCAGTCCGGGGCTGCCCCACCGAGGCGACCCCCCGCCGGTACGCGTCCCGCTGCGGCGGCACCCCGACACCGGGCTGCGGCGGCACCTCGACGGTCCGCTCCGCCCACGGCTGCGTCTGGTCGGCCATCTCGTCCCCTCCCCTGGAGCGACGGCGACCATCGGCCGCCGTCCGGTTCCGAGGGTAGCCAGCCGGCAAACCGGTCGCCGATCCCGCACCGGCCGACGGGCACGGCGGCGTGACGAATCCCCCACCGCCGGTCAGGTCGACGGCCCGCGCCGCCGCCTCCTCCCCGCCCCCCGCGCCGACGGCCGGGCCTGCGAGCGTGGATCGCGGGCGGTACGGTCGGCTGATGGGGGACGTGGAGCGACGGCGGCGCCGGCTACGGCACTCGGGCGACGCGGGCGCGACCGAGGCGCCGCAGACCTCGACCGCGAGCGTGCACGACGGCGGCGAGCCCCCGCGCGCCCGCCGGGGCGGCCCCGGCGACGAGGGCGAGCGCGGCCTGCGCGGCCTGGTCGGCTCCGGCTCGTCGCAGGTGAACGTGACCGCCGCCATGCGGGCCCGCGACGCCGCCCGGCCGACCGACGAGGACCTGGCCCGGGCCGAGGAGCGCGTGGTGGTCATCCGCCGGAACTGGACCCCCCGGGAGGACCTGCCCCGCCGCTGAACCCGGGCCGGCGCAGGTCAGGGCAGGTCGGGAAGCTGGCGGGTGCGCTCGTAGGCGGCCATCTGGCCGATCCGGCGGGCGTGCCGCTCGTTGCCGGAGAACGGGGTGGTCAGGAACGCCTCGACGATGGCGGTCGCCTCGTCCAGGGTGTGCTGGCGGGCGCCGACCGCGACGATGTTCGCGTCGTTGTGCTCGCGGGCGAGCTGGGCGGTCTCGATGCTCCAGGCGAGGGCCGCCCGGACGCCGGCCACCTTGTTCGCGGCGATCTGCTCGCCGTTGCCGGAGCCGCCGATGACCACCCCGAGGCTGCCGGCGTCCGCCACCACCCGGTCACCGGTGTGCAGGCAGAAGGCCGGGTAGTCGTCGTCCGGGTCGAAGGCGTGCGGGCCGACGTCGACGACGTCGTACCCCTCCTTGGTCAGGTGGTTGACCAGGTGCACCTTCAACTCGAAACCGGCGTGGTCGGATCCCAGGTAGACGCGCATACCGCGAAGTCTCTCAGGGCACGCGCCCGGGACACCGCGCGGGCGGCGCCCCGGGGCGGATTCGTCACAACTCAGCGGGACAGCTCGGCGACCACCAGGCCGCCGCGGGCCTTCGGCGTGAACCAGGTGCTCTTGCGCGGCATCTTCTCCCGCGCCAGGTTGACGGCCACGAAGTCGTCCACCGTCACCGGGGCGATCAGGACGGCCAGCTCGGCCCGGCCCGCGTCGACCTCGCCGGTCAGCCAGCTCGCCGGGTAGTCGCCGCCGACGTAGGTGATCCGCTTGTCGCCCGGGTCGAGCCCGAGGGCGTCGCGCAGCAGCAGCCGCTCGACCAGCGCGTGGTCCAGGTTCTCCAGCCGGCCGCCGCCGACGTGCGGCAGGGTGACCGCGTACCCCCGGCCGGCCAGCCGGAGGTGGACGGTGCCGCCGGCCGCCGGGACCTCGACCGGGCCGTCGAGATCGGTGATCTCGGCGCCGGCGGCGCGGAGCCGGTCGAGCAGCTCGTCGGCGGTGGTGGTCAGCTCGCTGACGAGGCGGTTGTAGGGCTGGATCGCCACCGACGCCGGCGTCGTGATCACCGACAGGAAGCGCGGCAGCCCGCCGGTCTGCGCGGCGAGGCTGCGGTGGTTGCCGTCGGCCACGACCAGCTCGCCGCCGCCGGCGAGGGCGGTCAGCTCGTCCTGCTGCGGGCCGGGGCCGAGCAGCCAGATGGCGTGGGTGCGGCCGGCCTGGTCGGTGTCGGTCGCCGCGGGCGCCCCGGCCGCGTCGGTCGCCGCCGCGAGCGCGGCGTGCAGCTCGTCGCCGCGCCCGGTCTGGAGCAGGAGTACGGGCGAGAGCAGGTGGCCCAGCGCCTCGGCCAGCGCCACCCGCTCCCGCACCTTGGCGATGAAGACGTCCTCGTTGCGGATGACCAGGCCGGGCTCGTCGGCCCGGGTGGAGATCTGGTCGGTGTCGGTCATCGCCCAGAGCCCGTACGCCGTCTCCTCCCCCGGGGCGCTGATCCGGTAGAGGACCACGACCTGCTCGGCCGGGGTGTAGCTGCCGTCGGCCTTGGCCTCGGCGAGGCGGGCCACCGCGTCCGGCAGGGCGTCGAGGAAGGACTTGCCCACGCTCTCCGGGGCCCGGTGCGGCATCTCGATGCCGAGGGCACTGTGCGGGTTCGCCTCGATGATCGCGGTGATCTCCGCGTCGTCGGCGAACTCGTCGTAGTTCTGCGCGCCGGTGCCGCCAGTGGTGATCCAGGCCCGGGCGATCGGATGCACGACCGTCATGTGCGACCACGCTACCGGCGGCGGAGGTGCCGGCGCCGCCGGACCCACGCGACGTCCATCAGGTGAAAGCGCGACCGGGCCGGGGCGGCTCGGGCGGAGGTGGCTACTTCGCCGGCAGGCGGTGCCGGCCGCCCGACGCGGGGGCGTTCGCCGGCCGCCGGCCCGACCCGCCCGGCACGTTCGTCCGTGGCCCTGCCGCCGGCCGGTGCTCGGCCGCCGCGTTGCGCCGGTGCTCGACCGCCGGGACGAGCCGGTGCTCGGCCGCCGCGTTACGCCGGTGCTCGGACGGCGGGGCCAGCCGGTGCTCGGACGGCGGGGCCAGCCGGTG
>NZ_JBSGDY010000009.1:0-59846 GCF_053602615.1 Micromonospora sp. NPDC004336 | reverse complement strand
TGCTCGGACGGCGGGGTGAGCCGGTGCTCGGACGGCGGGGCCAGCCGGTGCTCGGACGGCGGGGTGAGCCGGTGCTCGGACGGCGGGGTGAGCCGGTGCTCGGACGGCGGGGTGAGCCGGGAGGTGGCCGGCACCCGGGCGACACCGACCACGATCGGCGGGGCGAGCAGGTCCACCATGTGCGCGGGAAGGTCGGGGCGCACGGCCGGCCAGCGGGAGTCGTCGACCGACCAGTACGCCGCCTGCGGGCCCTCGGTCACCTCCTCCCCGGTCAGCGGATCGTCACCGGACGCACGGTGCTTGGCCATCGGGATTGCCTCCACGAGCTGCGGGGTGCGGCCCTGCGGGTCGCTGCGGCGGACACCGGGGCCAACGATCGCGCCGCCGCCCCGGTGACGCCCCGCCCGGCCGGGCGGACCGCGCGGCACATCGCGGCGGCCGGCGACAGGGCCCAGCAGCCGTGCGGCCCCGGGGTCCGGCGGTCGACAGGAGGTCCGGGCCGGCAGTCCCCGAAACGGGAACCTGACCCGGACCTCCTCGTCGCGCCGCGCAGCCCCGCGGGGCAAGAGGGATCAGTCGAAGACGGGGTCCAGCTCCCGGGAGCGCTTCAGCTCGTAGAAGCCCGGGGTGCCGGCGACCAGCAGGACGCCGTCCCACAGCCGACCGGCCGCCTCGCCCTTCGGGGCCGGGGTGACCACCGGGCCGAAGAACGCCACCGTGCCGCCGTCCGGGCCGGGCGCGTGGATCACCGGGGTGCCGACGTCGGTGCCGACCGGCCGCATGCCGGCCTCGTGGCTGGCCCGCAGCGCCTCGTCGTGATCGGTGCTCTCGGCGGCGTCCGCCAGCGCCGGGTCGAGCCCGGCGTCGGTCAGCGCGGCGGCGAACAGCTCCCGCGAGAGCTTCTCCTGCCCGAGGTGGATCCGGGTGCCCAGCGCGGTGTAGAGCTTCCGGACGGCGTCCCGGCCGTACCGCTGCTCCACCGCGACGCAGACCCGCACCGGGCCCCAGCCCGTGCGCATCAGCTCCTGGTACTGCTCGGGCAGCTCCCTGCCCTCGTTGAGCACCGACAGGCTCATCACGTGGAAGCGGACGTCCAGCTCCCGGACCCGCTCGACCTCCAGCAGCCAGCGGGAGGTGATCCACGCCCACGGGCAGATGGGGTCGAACCACATGTCTACGGCGACACGCTCGCTCACGACGGTTCCCTTCAGGACCAGGGCGCCGGCCTTTGGCGCCATCCTGCGATCTTCACCCCGGCGGGCATCGACCGGCACCGGAATGAGAGCGTGACCTCGCCCACCGCGGGGTGTTCGTGCATGGAAGACTCGAATCCGGCCGTCACGAGCGGTCGGTGACGGCGCCAACGAGGCGGACGGCGAGACGGATGGAGACGAACAGTGCCGGGAGTGCGCAACCTGACGCAGGTCGAGGCCACCGAGCGGGCCCGCCTGCTCGACGTGACCGGGTACGACATCAGTCTGGACCTCTCGACCGCCGTGCAGGCGGCTGAGGGTCGCACCTTCCGGTCGACCACGGAGGTGCGGTTCCGGTGCACGGAGCCGGGGGCGAGCACGTTCGTCGAGGTCGCCGCCGACTCGGTGCGCTCCGCGACGCTCAACGGCGCGCCGGTCGACCTCAGCGGCTGGTCGGCCGAGAAGGGCCTCACGCTGACCGGGCTGGGCAGCGAGAACACGCTGGTGGTCGACGCGGACTTCGCGTACTCGAACAGCGGGCAGGGCCTGCACCGCACCGTCGACCCGGTCGACGGCGAGACCTACCTCTACAGCCAGTTCGAGACGGCCGACGCCCAGCGCGTCTTCGCCTGCTTCGACCAGCCCGACCTGAAGAGCGTCTACACCTGGCACGCCACCGTCCCGGACCACTGGAAGGTGGTCTCGAACATGCCGGTGGAGCGCGAGGAGGCGGCCGGCGAGGGCCTCAAGACGGTGCACTTCGCCACCTCGGTGCGGATGAGCACCTACATCACCGCCCTCTGCGCCGGTCCTTACCACGAGGTGCGGGACAGCCACGACGGCATCGACCTGGGCGCGTACTGCCGGGCCTCGATGGCGCAGCACATGGACTCCGACGACCTGTTCCTGATCACCAAGCAGGGCTTCGACTTCTTCCACGAGCAGTTCGGCGTGCGCTACCCGCTGCCCAAGTACGACCAGCTCTGGGTGCCCGACTTCAACGCCGGCGCGATGGAGAACTTCGGCTGCGTCACCCACGCCGAGGCGCACTACATCTTCCGCTCCCAGGTCACCGACTTCGAGTACGAGCAGCGGGCCAACACGATCCTGCACGAGCTGGCCCACATGTGGTTCGGCGACCTGGTGACCATGCGCTGGTGGAACGACCTGTGGCTGAACGAGTCGTTCGCCGAGTGGGCCAGCCACTGGTGCAACACCCACGCCACCCGCTTCTCCGAGGCGTGGACGACCTTCCTGTCCATCCGCAAGAACTGGGGCTACCGGCAGGACCAGCTCTCCTCCACCCACCCGGTCTACTGCGAGATGCCGGACCTGGAGGCGGTCGAGGTCAACTTCGACGGCATCACCTACGCCAAGGGCGCCAGCGTGCTCAAGCAGCTGGTCGCGTACGTGGGCGAGGAGCCGTTCCTGGCCGGGCTGCGGGCCTACTTCGGCAAGCACGCGTGGGGCAACGCCACCTTCGACGACCTGCTCTCCGAGCTGGAGGCCGCCTCCGGCCGGGAGCTGCGCAAGTTCGCCGCGCAGTGGCTGGAGACCGCGCAGGTCAACACGCTGCGGCCGGTGGTGGAGATCGGCGCCGACGGCGCCTACGAGAGCGTCGTGGTGCGCCAGGAGGCGCCGGCGGCGCACCCGACGCTGCGCACGCACCGCATCGGGGTGGGCCTCTACGACCTCACCGACGGCCGGCTGGTCCGCCGCGAGCGCATCGAGGTGGACGTCGCCGGCGACCGGACGGAGCTGACCGAGCTGCGCGGCGTCCGCGCCGCCGACGTGCTGCTGCTCAACGACGACGACCTCACCTACACCAAGCTGCGGCTCGACGTGCGGTCGATGGCCACCGTGGTGCAGCACATCGCCGGGCTCGAGTCGTCGCTGGCCCGCGCGCTCTGCTGGACGGCCGCCTGGGACATGACCCGGGACGCCGAGCTGGCCGGCCGCGACTACGTGGCCCTGGTGCTGGCCGGGCTGCCCGCCGAGACCGACATCAACCTGGTCACGGCGACGCTGCGGCAGGCCACCACCACGCTCACCTACTACGCCGACCCGGCCTGGGCGCCGACCGGCTGGGCGGAGCTGGCCCGCACCGCCCGCACGGCGCTGGCCGCCGCGGAACCGGGCAGCGGCTTCCAGCTCGCCTGGGCGCGGGGGTACGCCTCGGCGGCCCGCTCCGCCGAGGACCTGGCCGCCCTGCGCGGCTGGCTGGCCGGCACCGGCGTCCCCGCCGGCCTGACCATCGACACCGAGCTGCGCTGGACGGTGCTGCAGGCGCTGGTCGCCAACGGCGCGGCCGGCCCCGACGAGATCGAGGCGGAGCTGGCGACGGACCGGACGGCCAGCGGCGAGCGGGAGGCCGCCTACGCGCACGCGCTGGTGCCGACGGCAGAGAACAAGGCCGCGGTCTGGGCGCAGCTGACCGGCCCGGAGGCGCTGCCGAACTGGCGGCACCGGGCGCTGCTGCAGGGCTTCGTCCACCCGACGCAGGTCGAGCTGGTCGCGCCGTACCGGGAGAAGTACTTCGCCGCGGTGGGTCAGGTGTGGGCCAGCCGGGACAGCGAGCCGGCCCAGGAGTTCGCGCAGCTGGCCTACCCGGCCTTCCTCGTGGACGACGAGACCGTGGCCGCCACCGACGCGTGGCTGGCCGGCGACGGCAACCCGGGCCCGCTGCGCCGGTTGGTCGCCGAGGGCCGCGACGGCGTCGTCCGCGCCCTCGCCGCCCGCGCGAAGGACGCCCGGAGCGCCTGACCACGAGCATGCGGCCGGGGCCGGCGCGGGCGGAGGCCCGTAGCCGGCCCCGCGCCGCGTCCGGGCAGCGCCGGCCACGCGCCGCCGTCCGGGCAGCGCCGGCCCGGCGCCGGCCGGACGGCGCGGGCCACGAAAAGACGGACACCCGGCCCGCCGAGGCGGACCGGGTGTCGTCGTCGTGGAGGTAGGGGTCAGCCCCGGCCGGCGTGGCTGGCGAGCTGGTCGAGGCCGTTGATGATGCCGCCGGCCAGGTCGCCGCCGCCGAAGGCCGCCACCATGGAGAGGGCGGCGAGGCGGGCGTACGTGTCGGGGATGCGCTTGCGGGCGTGCCGACCGGTGACGATCTCCAGCTGCCGCTGGTTGGGCGACACCGCGATCAGCACCGACCGGTCGGGCTCGGCGAGCTGGCGGTGCAGCCGCTCGGCGTGCTCGCGGATCGGCTCGTCGAGGCCGCCGACGAACACCGAGAAGACCAGCCCGGTGCCCTGGTCGGCCAGGCGCAGTGCCTCGTCGATGCGCAGCAGCTGGCGGGTCGAGAACGGCCCGTCCAGCACCTCGGGCGGGTTGCCCGCGCCGGCCTGCTTCTCACCAACGGTCACTTGCGCCTCCGGTTCCACCGGCCGGCGGCTCGATGCCGGCCCGCTCAAGCTTGTGGCTGGTCAGCGCCGGCGCCTGCGCGCCCGCCGCCAGCGCGGTGCCGGCCGAGTCGGCCAGCTGCTCCGGGCGGCCCAGGAACCAGACCGGAGTGAAGTCGAAGGGCCGGCCCGGCCGGTAGCGCTTGGCGCCGCCACCGCCGCCGCCACGGCTGCCGGCGTACGCCAGACCGGCGATCACCAGCACCGCGGCCGCCGGGATGCCGACGAAGACCAGCAACGTCTCAGTTACAGACAATCCCAACGCCCCCAGGCGGAAGAAGAGACCTCGATCGACCGGGTCGGGTGGACGATCATGGCGTCGACCGCCCGACTCCGCTGCCATTCACGTTAGCGGAGCCCACGGCCCGCCAGATTGCGGGGTGGCGATCCCACCCGCCACTGGACTTCTCCAGTTGCGCAGCGGTGGCGATCAGCCTCGCGTCCTCGCCGTACCGGCCGGTCAGCAGCACCCCCACGGGCAGCCCCTCGGCGGTGACGCCCACCGGCAGCGAAACGGACGGGTCGCCGGTGACGTTGAAGACCGCGCAGTACGGCGAGAACCGGCGTTGCCGGTCGAAGTCCGCCGCCGGGTCGCCGCCCTCGGCGAACCAGCCGACCGGCGCCTGCGGGGCGGCGAGCGTGGGACAGAGCAGCAGGTCGCACCCGGCGGTGCGGCGCAGGCCGACGCGTACCTGCGCCTGGAGCTCGCCGAGCGTGGCGGTGAGGGTGCCCGCGGAGATCTCGGCGCCCCGGGCCCGCAGGTGCCGGGTCAGCGGCAGCAGGCGGCCCTCCCGCTCCGGCGGCACCGGCGCGAGCGCCAGCACGTACCAGACGATCTCGAACAGCGGCCACACGGCGGGCCCGAGCGGCGCGGGGACCTCGACCACCTCGTGGCCGGCGGCGGTGAGCAGCGCGGCGGCCCGGTCGACGGCGGCGACGCAGTCGGGGTGGACCGGCTCGTCGGCGAGCATCGGGGCGGTGAACCGGCCCACGCGCAGCCGGCCGGGCTCGGCCGTCCGGGCCGCCGCCAGCCAGCCGCCGGCGGGTGGGGCGGGCGCCAGGTAGGGCTCGCCGGGCACGGGTCGGGCCAGCACGTCGAGCAGCGCCGCCACGTCGGCGACGGTCCGCCCGATCGGGCCGTTGGTCGGCAGGCCGTAGCCGCCGAAGCCGACCGGGCCGCCGGAGACGAGTCCCCGGCTGGGCTTGTAGCCGACCAGGCCGCACAGCGACGCGGGGATGCGCAGCGAGCCACCGCCGTCGGAGCCCTGGGCGACCGGCACCAGCCCGGCCGCGACGGCGGCCGCCGCCCCGCCGCTGGAGCCGCCGGCCGTGTACGCCAGGTCCCACGGGTTGCGGGCCGGCGGCGCGACCAGCCCCTCCGAGTAGAGCGAGCAGCCCAGCTCGGAGGTGGTGGTCTTGCCGAGGTTGACCAGCCCGGCCGCCGCCATGAAACGGACCACGTCGGCGTCGACCGGCGGCACGAAGTCGGCGAACGCCGCCGAGCCGAAGGTGGTGGGCACCCCGGCGGTGAGGGTGAGGTCCTTGATCGCGGTCGGCACGCCGTGCAGCGGGCCGCGCCCGTCGGCGGGGGCGGCGTCGGCGGCGCGGGCCGCCGCGCGGGCCCGCTCGCCGGTGACCGTGACGAACGCGCCGACCGTGTCGCCGAGCGCGTCGACCCGGGTCAGGTGGTGCTCGACCAGCTCGACGCTGGACAGCTCGCCGCGGGCGATCGCGGCGGCCTGCTCCAGCGCGGTCAGGTCGTGCGGTTCGGCCATCCCCTCATCCTGCCCGCCCGGGCCGCCGCCGCGCCGCGCGACACGGCCGGCCGGCCCCGGTGTCGTCGCACTCGGGGCCGAGCGCCGCCCCCGCCCGGCGGCGCGGCCCGGCGGGGCGGGTCACGGGCGGGTGCCGAGGAAGCGGAGGGCGTTGCCGCCGAGCAGCATGCCGCGCTGCTCGGCGGTGAGGAAGTCCGCCTCGCGCACCACCCGGCCGACCGGCCGTTCCCCCAGCGGGTACGGGTAGTCGCTGCCGAGCAGCACCCGGTCGACCCCCATCGTGTCGACGAGCAGCCGCAGCGCCGGCGCGGAGAAGACCACCGAGTCGACGTGGAACCGGTCGACGTAGGAGCTGGGCGGGGCGGTGGAGGCGCCGCGTACCAGGTCGCCCCGGCGGTGCCAGGCGTTGTCGGCGCGGCCCAGCCAGAACGGGAAGCTGCCGCCGCCGTGGGCGAAGCAGATCCGCAGCGTGTCGGGCACCCGGTCGAAGACGCCGCCGAGGATCAGCGCCAGCACCGACAGGTGCGTCTCGGCGGGCATCCCGGTGAGCCAGCGGGCCATCCACCGGTCGAGCCGGGGGCCGCCCGGCATGTCCCAGGGGTGCACGAAGACCGGCGCGCCCACCTCGGCGCAGTGCGTCAGGAACTGCACGATGCCGGCGTCGTCCAGGTCGCGGTCGCCGACGTGGTTGCCGATCTCCACCCCGGCGTGCCCGGCGGCGAGGCAGCGGTCCAGCTCCGCGCAGGCCGCGTCCGGGTCCTGCAACGGCACCTGGCAGAACGGCACCAGCCGGTCGCCGCCGGCGGCGGTGACCTCCAGGGTCAGGTCGTTGAAGATCCGCGCCACCTTCACCGCCTGGTCGGCGGGGCGATCGTAGGAGAAGAAGACCGGGGTCGGCGAGACCACCTGCACGTCCACCCCGTCGGCGGCCATGTCCGCCAGGCGGGTCGGCGCGTCCCAGCATTCCGCCCCGACGGGGCGGAACTCCGTCTCCCCCACCATGATCATGGCCGCGCGCTCGGAGTCGACCCGCAGCCAGGGCCAGCCGGACCCGCCGCACGCCGCGGCGAGGTCCGGCCATCCCTTCGGTACGACGTGCGTGTGCACGTCGACCACCGGAAGCCGCGCCGGCGCGGACCCGGCGGGCATCAGCCCTTGCCCGGGTGCAGCGCGCCGCAGTTCGCGCAGGTGCGGGCGGCCTCGTCGGCGTAGAACGCCTGGAAGACCGGGGGCAGGTCGGCGGCGATGTCGCGGACCTGCAGCTCGACCTCGTGCACCTTGTGCCCGCACCCGGGGCAGTACCACTGGAACTTCTCCAGCGTGCCCTCCTCGCGGACCCGCTCCACGACCACGCCGATCGAGCCGGCCTCGGGGCGCTGCGGCGAGTGCGGGGTGTCGCGCGGCAGCATCCACATCTGACCCTCGCGCACGTGCACCGTACGCGGCCCCTCCGGGAGCATCAGGTTGATGTGCATGTTGCCCTTGACCTGGTAGAAGAACTCCTCGTACGGGTCGACGTGGAAGTCGGTGCGCTGGTTGGGCCCGCCCACGACCATCACGATGAAGTCGTCCCCGCCCGGGAACATCTCCTTGTTGCCGACCGGCGGCTTCAGCAGGTGCTGGTTCTCCGCGATCCACCCCGGAAAGCTGAACGGCTCGGCGATCTCACTCACGACTGACCTCCTGAGGGGAGCAGGGCCACGGCCTGAATCTCGATGAGCAGGTGCGGGTGCGGCAGCTGGTGCACGGCGACGGTGGTGCGGGTCGGCCCGGTGGCGTCGAAGAACTCGGCCCACACCTCGTTGTAGCCGCCGAAGTCGTTCATGTTGACCAGATAGGTGGTGACCTGCACGAGGTCGGCGAGGTCCGCGCCGACCGACCGCAGCAGGTCCCGGATGTTCCCGATCACGGCCCGGGTCTGCACCCGGATGTCCAGGTTGGTGGTGCCGAACTCGTCCACCTCGACGCCGGCGAAGCTGTTGTCCGGCCGCCGCGACGACGTACCGGAGACGAACACGAACCCACCGGCCACCTTGACGTGCGGAAACGCCCCGCGCGGCACGGCCTTGCCCGCCACGACGCGCGCCTGGGCCCCGCTCACGACGACGCCCGAAGCGAGGCGGTGCCGAGCTTCTCGACCACGGCCCGGACGTGGGCGCCCGGACGCAGCGGCACGGCTGCCGTCGCGGCCCCCGCCAGGAAGACCCAGCCCTCGCGCAGCCGCACCCCGTGCCGGCCGGCCAGCCGGATGCCCTCGTCGAGCGCCCGGCGCGGGTCGCCGAGGATGGCGGCGGTCGAGCCGACCTGCGCCACCCGGCCGTCGACCTCCAGCAGCACGCCGAGGTTGTCCAGCCCGTCCGGCACCGGGCACCACGGGCCGACCACGAACGCGGCGGCCGACGTGTTGTCGGCGATCACGTCGGGCAGCGAGAAGGTGAAGTTCGCGTACCGGGAGTCGATCAGTTCGAGGGCCGGGGCGACGGCCCGGACCGCGTCGGTGAAGTCGCCGACCGGCTCGCCGGGCTCGGGGAGCCGGTCCAGCAGGAACGCCACCTCCGGCTCGACCCGGGGGTGGATGTAGTCGCCGACGTCGACGGCGCCCCCGTCGGGCACCCGCATGGTGTCGGTGAGCCGGCCCCAGATCACCTCGTCCACGCCGACCTGGGCCATCTTCGCCCGGCTGGTCAGCCCCATCTTGAGCCCGACCAGCCGCTCGCCCCGGTCGATCCGGCGCTGCACCAGCGCGGTCTGCACCGCGTACGCGGCGTCGACGTCCAGGCCGGTCTCGGCGGCCAGTTGCGGGATGGCGGTGGCGGTGCCGGCCGCCGCGTCCAGCCGCTCGGCGATCCCCGCGGTGTCCGGCCCGATCACGCTGCGCCACCTTCCGTTCGCGACTGCGGGGCTCGCAGACCCGGCTCACTCCTCGCGCTCACCGGGTCTCCTTTCCCGCCAGGTCCAGTGCCACGTCGACGATCATGTCCTCCTGCCCGCCGACCATCCGGCGCCGGCCCAGCTCCACCAGGATCGACCGGACGTCCACGCCGTACTTCGCCGAGGCCCGCTCGGCGTGCCGCAGGAAGCTGGAGTAGACCCCGGCGTAGCCGAGCGAGAGCGTCTCCCGGTCGACCTGCACGGGCCGGTCCTGCAACGGCCGGACGACGTCGTCGGCGGCGTCCATCAGCGCGAAGACGTCGCAGCCGTGCTTCCAGCCGTGCAGCTCGGCGACCGCGACGAAGACCTCCAGCGGCGCGTTGCCGGCCCCGGCGCCCTGGCCGGCCAGCGAGGCGTCCACCCGCACCGTCCGGCCGTGCGGCGAGCCGACCGGCCCGTCGCCGAGGATCCGGCCGTGCTCGACGGCGACGACGCTGTTGGCCACCCCCAGCGACAGGTTGTGGTGCGCGTGGATGCCGATCTGCGTCTGCGGCTCCAGCACCTGCCGGTACGCGTCGACGCGCTCCGCCACGTCGGACATCAGCAGCCGGCCGCCGGAGTCGGTGACGTAGACGCAGTGCGCGCCGTACGACTCCATGAGCTTGGCCTGCGCGGCCAGCCCGGCCGGGTCGTTCATGTGCGACATCATCAGGAAGCCGGAGACGTCCATGCCGTTCTCCCGGGCCCAGGAGATGTGCTGGGCGGAGATGTCGGCCTCGGTGCAGTGCGTGGCGATCCGCACGCTGGTCACCCCGAGCGCCTTCGCCGCCCGCAGGTCGGCGATGGTGCCGATGCCGGGCAGCAGCAGGGTGGTCAGCTTCGCGTTCGTCATCACCTCGGCCGCCGCCGAGATCCACTCGGCGTCGCTGGCCGCGCCGTGGCCGTAGTTGACGCTGGAGCCGGCGAGCCCGTCGCCGTGCGCCACCTCGACCGCGGCCACCCCGGCGGCGTCCAGCGCGGCGGCGATGGCGCGCACCTGCTCGACGGTGTAGCGGTGGGCGATGGCGTGCATGCCGTCGCGCAGCGTCACGTCCTGGATGTACAGGTCGGTCATGCGGTCACCTCCACGGCGTCCCGGCCGGTGGCGGCCGCGCGGAGGGCGACCAGCCGCTCGGCGGTGCGCAGGGCGGCCGAGGTCATGATGTCCAGGTTGCCCGCGTACGCCGGCAGGTAGTGCCCGGCGCCGGAGACCTCCAGGAAGACCGAGACCTGCAACCCGGTCAGGTGCCGCCCCAGCGACGGCACGTACGTGTCGACCCGGTCGAACTGCACGTCCTGCTTGAGCCGGTAGCCGGGGACGTACTCCTGGACGGTCGCCACCATCCGCGCCACCGAGTCGGCGATCGCGGCCCGGTCGGCGTCGGCGTCGGGGCAGAGGCAGTAGACCGTGTCCCGCATCAGCAGCGGCGGGTCGGCCGGGTTCAGCACGATGATCGCCTTGCCGCGCTCGGCGCCGCCGACCACCTCGATCGCCCGGGCGGTGGTCTCGGTGAACTCGTCGATGTTTGCCCGGGTGCCCGGGCCGGCCGACTTCGAGGCGATCGAGGCGACGATCTCCCCGTACGCCACCGGGGTCACCCGGCCGACGGCGGCGACGATCGGCACCGTGGCCTGGCCGCCGCAGGTCACCATGTTGACGTTGCGCTCGCCCAGGTGCTCGTCGAGGTTGACCGGCGGCACCACGTACGGGCCGATCGCGGCGGGGGTCAGGTCGACCACGGTGCGCCCGTGCGCGCGCAGCACGGCGTCGTTGTGCCGGTGCGCCCCGGCCGAGGTGGCGTCGAAGACCAGCTCCACGTCGGCGAACTCGGGCATCGCGACCAGCCCGTCGACGCCCTCGGCGGTGGTCGCGACGCCGAGGCGCCGGGCCCGGGCCAGGCCGTCGGAGGCCGGGTCGATGCCGGCCATCGCCACCATCCGGAGGCTCCCCGGGGAGCGCGAGGAACGCAGCGAAGCGGAGTCCCGCAGTCGCGACCCATCAGGATCGCCGCTCAGCCGGAGCACCTTGATCATCAGATCGGTGCCGATGTTGCCCGACCCGATCACCGCCACCCCGACACTCATGACGCCTCCTGTGAGAAACACGTCCGGACCGAGCCGAGGCCGGAGATCCGCGCCTCGTACGCCGCGCCCGGGGTCACCGGCACCATCGGGCCGAGCGCCCCGGAGAGCACCACGTCGCCCGCGCGCAGCGGGTCGTCGGAGCGGGCCGTCGTGCGCGCCAGCCACTCCAGCGCGTGCAGCGGGTTGCCCAGGCAGGCCGCGCCCGCGCCGACCGACACCGGCTCCCCGGCCCGTTCGAGGACCATCCCGCACAGCCGCAGGTCCACGTCGGCGAGCCGGCGCGGCGTGGTGCCGAGCACGAAGAGGCCGCTGGAGGCGTTGTCGGCGACGGTGTCCACGATGGAGATGTCCCAGCCGGCGATCCGCGAGTCGACGATCTCGATCGCCGGCAGCACGTGGTCGACCGCGCGGACGAGGTCGGCGGTGGTGATCCGCTCGTCGGGCAGGTCCGCGCCGAGCACGAACGCGACCTCCGCCTCCACCCGGGGCTGGAGCAGCCGGCCGACGGCCACCTCGGCGCCGTCGGGCACCGCCATCTCGTCGGTCAGCACCCCGAAGTCGGGCTGGAAGACGCCGAAGCTCTCCTGCACCGCCCGCGACGTCAGGCCGATCTTGGCGCCGACCCGGCGGTGGCCCCGCTGGAGCCACTGCCGCACCTGGAGCTGCTGGACGACGTACGCCGAGGTGACGTCCCCCTCGGGCAGCAGCCGCCCGCGCAGCGGCGGGCAGGGCTTGCCGCTCTCCCGCGCGTCGACCAGCTCCCTGGCCGCTGCCTCGTAGTCGACGCTCATGTCGGCTCCTCGCCGCGCGCGCGGCCGCCACGGGGCCGCCCCGCGCCGCGCCTGTCGATCCGCTCGCTCATGTCAGGTCCACGCAGACGTTGGTGAGTTCGGAATAGAAGTCGAGGGAGTGCACGCCGCCCTCGCGCCCGATCCCCGACGCCTTCACCCCGCCGAACGGGGTGCGCAGGTCGCGCAGGAACCAGGTGTTGACCCAGACGATGCCGGCGTCGAGCCGGGCCCCGGCCCGGTGCGCCCGCCCGACGTCGCGGGTCCACACCGTCGCCGCCAGGCCGTACTCGGTGCCGTTGGCCAGCGCGTACGCCTCGTCCTCGTCGTCGAACGGGGCGACGTGCACCACCGGGCCGAAGATCTCCTCGCGGTTGGTGCGGGCGTCCGGGCCCAGCCCGGTCAGCACCGTCGGCTGCACGTACGCGCCGCCGTCGCGGGCGTCGCCGAAGGCCGGCGTGCCGCCCCCGGCGAGCACCTCGGCGCCCTCGGTGCGGGCCAGCTCGTAGTGGCCGAGCACCTTGGCCCGGTGCTGGTGCGAGATCAGTGGCATGTTGACGGTGGCCTCGTCGGCCGGCCAGCCGAACGGCAGCTCCCCGGCCCGCTTCGCCAGCCGGGCCGTGAACTCCTCGAACACCGGGCGCTGCACGTAGACGCGTTCGGTGCAGAGGCAGACCTGCCCGCCGTTGGTGAAGCTGGACCGCACCGAGCCGGCCACCGCCGCGTCGAGGTCGGCGTCGGCGAAGACGATCCCGGCGTTCTTGCCGCCCAGCTCGAAGGAGACGGCCTTCACGCCGTCGGCGGCGGCCCGCATGATGGCGCCGCCGGTGGCCGACTCGCCGGTGAAGGTGATCGCGTCGACCCCCGGGTGGCGGGTGAGGAACTCCCCGGCCGAGTCGGGCCCGAAGCCGTGCACCAGGTTGAACACGCCGTCGGGCACGCCGGCGGCGGCCATCACCTCGGCGAGCAGGGTCGCCGAGGCGGGGGTCTCCTCGCTGGGCTTCACCACCACCGCGTTGCCGCAGGCCAGGGCCGGGGCGACCTTCCAGGTGAGCAGCAGCAGCGGCAGGTTCCAGGGCACGATCACCGCGACCACGCCGACCGGCTTGCGGACCGCGTAGTTCAGCGCCCGGCCGCCGGTCGGGGTGACGGTGGTGAAGGACTCCGTCGGCGCGGTCGCCACGATCTCCGCGAAGGCGCGGAAGTTCGCCGCGCCGCGCGGGATGTCCAGCGTCCGCGCCTGCGAGATGGCCTTGCCGGTGTCGGCGACCTCGGCGGTGACCAGGTCGTCGAAGCGGCGCTCCAGCTCGTCGGCGACCCGGCGCAGCACCTCGGCCCGCTCGCGCTCCCCCATCCGGCCCCACGGCCCGCGCAGCGCGGCCCGCGCGGCGGCGACCGCGTCGTCCACGCACGCCCGGTCGGCCTCCGCGACCTCGAACACCGGCTCGCCGGTGACCGGGCTGCGCTTGGTGAACCGCCGCCCGCCCTCGACGAACTCGCCGCCGACGAAGTTGCGCAGCAGGCCCGGGCCGTCGGGCGCCCGCCCGGCCATCAGCCGGGGATCCCAGGTGACGGTCATCGACGCCTCCCTCGGTTGATCGCCACGCCGACCGCCCCGGCCAGCAGGGCCGCCGCGCCGCCGGCCACCGCCGCGAGCAGCCGGTGCTGCCTGCGGACGCGCCGGACCACGTCGGCGTACGGGGTGGTCGAGAAGGACACCAGCTCGTACCGGGAAACGTACCGGCCCGGCAGCGCCCGTTCCAGGGCGTGTTCGACCTTCCGGCCGGCCTGGAACAGCGGGGAGGCCACCTTGTCCCGCATCTCCACGAAGTTGGCCAGCGCCATCCGCGCGATCGCCTCGGCGTTGGCCTGCCGGCGCTGCTGGAACAGCGGCAGCGCCGCCGACCAGTCGTCGGCGCACTCCGCCAGGCAGCGGTCCAGCTCGACCACGTCCTCGAACGCGCAGTTCGCACCCTGGCCGTAGAACGGGACGATGGCGTGCGCGGCGTCGCCGAGCAGGCCGACCCGCCCGTTGGCCTGCCACGGCGTGCAGCGGACGGTGCCGAGCACGCCCACCGGGTTGTGCTGGTAGTCGTCGACCAGGTTCGGGGCGAGCGGCGGCAGGTCCGGGTAGTGCTCGGCGAAGTGCCGCTCGATCGCCGCCGGGCTGCCCAGCGACGCGAAGCTGGCGGTGCCGTGGGTGGGCCAGAAGAGCGTGCAGGTGAACGAGCGGTCCGGGTTCGGCAGCGCGATCATCATCGAGGTGCCGCGCGGCCAGATGTGCAGCGCGTCCGGGTCGAGGGCGAAGTCCCCGCCCAGCGGCGGGATCGTCAGCTCCTTGTAGCCGTAGTCGAGGAAGTCCAGGCTCTCGGTCAGCAGCCCGTACGCCAGCAGCTGCCCGCGCACCGCCGAGCCGGCGCCGTCGGCGCCGAGGACGACCGACGCGGTGGCCGCGACCTTGCCCGTCGGCGTCTCGAAGGTCATGTCGCCGGTGGCCGGGTCGAGCCCGACGAGCCGGTGGTCGAACGCGACCCGCACCCCGGGCAGGGCGGTCGCCGCGTCCAGCAGGGCGTTGTTCAGCGCGCCCCGGCTGATCGAGTTGATCGCCCGGTCGCCGGAGGCGCTGTACGACTGGAACTGCGGCTCGCCGGCGACCGGGTGGATCATCCGGCCGCGCATCGGCAGCGCGTCCGCCAGCACCTGCCGGTCGAGGCCGATGCGGCGCAGCGCGTCCAGGCCCCGCTCGGAGAGCGCCAGGTTGATCGAGCGTCCCCGCTCGACGGTGCCGGTACGCGGGTCGGGCCGCCGCTCGTAGAGCGCCACCGGGTAGCCGCGGCGGGCCAGGAAGCAGGCCAGCAGGCAGCCGGCCAGGCCGGCGCCGACGACCGCGATCTCGTCGCGCTCGCCCGTCATCGGGTCACCTCCACCGTGGCGGCCAGCGCGTCGGCGACCCGCCAGCAGTCGTGGAACGTGGAGTAGAGCGGCACCGGCGCGAACCGTACGACGTCCGGCTCCCGGGCATCGGCGATCACGCCGTGCTCGTGGCGCAGCCGCTTGGCCAGCCCGGCGGCGCTGCCCGTGCCGATGCGCACCGAGAGCTGGCAGCCCCGCCGCTCGGGGTCGCGCGGGGTGACCACGGTCAGCGGGCGGTCGGCGGTCACCTCGTCGAGCAGCCCCGCCAGGTAGCCGGTGAGCCGGAGGCTGCGCTCGCGCAGCGCCGGCATGCCGACCGAGTCGAACAGCTCCAGCGACGTCCGCACCGGGCCCATCGCGAAGATCGGCGGGTTGGAGACCTGCCAGGCCTCCACCGTGGCCGGCGGCCGGGAGACCGGGGTCATCTCGAACCGGGTCGCCGCGTCGGTGCTCCACCAGCCCTCGAAGCGGGGCAGGCCCGGGTCGCCGAGGTGCCGCTCGTGCACGAACACCCCGGCCAGCGCGCCCGGCCCGGAGTTGAGGTACTTGTAGGAGCACCAGGCGGCGAAGTCCACGTCCCAGTCGTGCAGCGCGAGCGGCACGTTGCCGGCGGCGTGCGCCAGGTCCCAGCCGACCACGGCGCCGGCCGCCCGGCCGGCGGCGGTGATCGTCGGGATGTCCATCAGCTCGCCGGTGAGGTAGTTGACGCCGCCCAGCAGCACCAGCGCCACCCGGGCGCCCTCGGCGGCCAGGTAGTCGGTCACGTCCTCGGTGCGCAGGGTGTCCTCGCCGTCGCGGGGGCGCAGCCGCACGACGGTGGCGTCCGGGTCGAGGCCGTGGAAGCGGGCCTGGCTGCGCACGGCGTAGCTGTCCGAGGGGAAGGCGCTGTCCTCGATGACGATGCGGGTGCGCTCCCCGGCCGGCCGGTAGAAGCTGACCATCAGCAGGTGCAGGTTGACCGTCAGGGAGTTCATCACCACGACCTCGGCCGGGGCCGCGCCGACCAGTCGCGCGGCGGGCGCCGTCAGCAGCTCGTGGTACGGCAGCCAGGGGCGTTCCGCCTCCAGGTGGCCCTCGACGCCCAGCCGGCTCCACTCGTCCAGGTCGGCGAGGAGTTCGCCGCGGGTGGCGCGCGGTTGCAGGCCGAGGGAGTTGCCGGCCAGGTAGGCGGCCTCCGGGTAGCGCCCGCCGTCGGCCGGCGGCACGTGGAACAGGTGGCGGTGCCCGGGGTCTGCGTCGTCGCGGCGGCGGGCCTCGGCCTCGCCGGCGGCCGACCGCCACGACCCGGTTGCGGGGGTGCTCATCGGGGTGTCTCGCTCTCCGGTCACATCGCGGTCCGGGCCGACCACAGCTCGGGGAAGACCACCCGGGCCATGCTGCGCTGCAACCACGCCAGTCCGGCGGAGCCGCCGCTGCCGACCTTCGCGCCCATTGTGCGCTGCACGGCCTTGACGTGGTGCTGCCGCCAGTCGCCGAACTGCTCGGCGACCTCGGTGAGCGCCTCGCCCAGCATCCGCAGGTGGTTGTCGGGCCCCGGGGCGGCGTAGATCCGCACCCAGGCCGCCTCGACCGCGGCGTGCGGCTCGTGCTCGACGGCGACGTCCCGGTCGAGCAGCTCGGCCGGCAGGTCGTGGCCGTGCCGGGCGAGCAGGGCGAGCACGTCGTCCCAGACGCTCGGCGCCGCCAGGGTGGCGCACAGCTCGGCGTGCACGTCGGCCTGCCGGCGGAACGGCCGGATCAGCGCGGAGTCGCGGAGGCCGAGCAGGAACTCCAGGTGCCGGTACATCGCCGACTGGAAGCCGGAGCCCTCGCCCAGCAGGTTGCGGAACCGGTTGAAGTCGGCCGGGGTCATCCAGCGCAGCCCCTTCCAGGCGGCGTTGAGCGCCTCCAGGTGCAGCGCGGCGCGACGCAGCGGGGCCAGCGCGTCCCACACCCGGTCGGCGCGCAGCAGCCGCTGGGTCTCGCGCAGCTCGTGGCAGGTCAGCCCGAAGTACAGCTCCATGATCTGGCTGACCATCAGGAAGGACATCTCGCCCGGGTCGTCGCTCAGCGGCCGCTGCAACCGGTGCAGGGTGCTGGCCTGCACGTACGCGTCGTACGGCACCCGCTCGGCGAACTCCAGGGTCGGCTCGCCGCCGTTGCGGGCCGCGCGGGCCGCGCGCTGCCGTGGGGTGACCGGGCGTACCGCCGCCCGGGTGGGCGCCCGCAGGTCCGTCTGCTCCACCGCTCCTCCTCTGCTCTCATCGGGTGCGCGGCCGTCGGCCGAGCCGGGTGACCGACATGATCTCGCGGCGGAACGGGCGGATGGAATGCCGGATCAACGGCGCTTAGGCCATCTGACCTGCGCCGCGAAAGGCGCGAGCGCGTTTCGGCTTCGAGAAAGTAAGGTCGCCTCATGGACGACATGGACTGGGCGCTGCTGCGCGAACTGCAGGCCGACGCGCGCCTCTCCTTCAGCGAGCTGTCCCGGCGGGTGCACCTGTCGCCGCCGGCCGTGGCCGAGCGGGTGCGCCGGCTGGAGGAGGCCGGGATCATCACCGGCTACCACGCCCACGTCGACCTGACCCGGGCCGGCCGCACGGTGGTCGCGCTGATCCGGATGTCCTGCTACGGCTCGCGCTGCATCCTGCACGACCCCGACGTGGCCGGGTGGCCGGAGATCCTGGAGATCCACCGCATCACGGGCGACGCGTGCAGCATGCTGAAGGTGGCGGCCGGGTCGATCGGGGAGTTCGAGGCCGTCATCGACCGCCTCGCCCCGTACGGCCAGCCGTCGAGCACGATGGTCCTGTCCACCCCGCTGGACTGGCACCCCGTCACCCCGCTGCCCTCCGCCTCCCCCCGCCCCCGCTGACCCCGATCCGGGTTTGCCCACCGGCCAGCGGGAAAGCAGGCGCTGTTGCCCGGGGAGGATTCCGGTGATCGTCACCGGAAGGGGGGATCATGCCGGTGCTCACAGCGTTCACACGTGCCCTGACCAGCGTCCTGTCCGTATTGGCTCTGGTCGGGGTGTTCGTCCTGATGACCGTCGCGCCCGCGCGGGCCGGGGAGAACACCTTCGTCGAGGTGGTGCCCAACAGCGCGCAGGCCGGCACCCGGGTCAGCATCCGGGCCAGTTGCGACAACACCAACAACCGCCAGGCCACCGTGCACTCGGACGCGTTCGGGCGGGTGGTGCTCCGGCCCGACAACGGCTTCCTGACCGGGCAGGTCACCATCCCGGGCAGCAAGGAGCCCGGGGACTACCCGGTGGACCTGCGCTGCGACAACGGCAACACCGCGACGACGACGCTCACGGTGCTGAACATGGAGCAGCCGAGCAAGGGACCCGCGACCGGTGGCGGCGGCACCGCCGGCGGCACGGGCACCGGCTCGATGCTGCTGGTGGGCGGTCTCGCCGCGGTGGCCCTGGCCGTCGGCTTCGGATTCTTCGGCAACCGTCGTCGGACCGGGACCGGTTCCTGACCCGCCGTCGCCATGGCCCGCTCTCACAGGCGTACCAGGCGGTCCGCACCGGGCCGGGTCCGGGCGAGCACCCGGCGGGCGCTGCGGGCGTCCCGCCGGGCGACGCTCGCCGCCGCCCGCCGGCTGCGCCGGGTGGCCGGGGAGGCGGTGTCGGCCAGCGTCGCCACCACGGACCCGGCGACCGGGCCGCTGCCCGCCCGGCCCCGGCACCGCTGGGTGCCGGCCGGCCGCCGCCGGGCGGGACCCGGTCGGGGTCCCGGGTTCCCGGTCCTCGTGATCGGCATGCTGATGGTGCTGATCATCGCGATGTTCGCGGTGGAGCGGGTCGCCGGGGTGAGCGTGCTGCCGGACCGGTTCATCGCGGGGCTGCGGCCACCGCCGAAGAAGTTCCCGGTGCTGCCCGCCAGCCGCCCCGTCGACATCGCCATCGACCCGATCGACCTCCGGGCCCGCGTGCACGGCGTCGGGATCGCCCCGGACGGCAGCATCGCGGTGCCGGACGCCGCCCGCGCCCAGGAGGCCGGCTGGTACGACCAGGGCCCGACCCCCGGCCAGTACGGCCCCGCCGTCATCGTCGGGCACGTCGACACCACGACCGGGCCGGCCGTCTTCCACCGGCTGCGGGACCTGCGCGAGGGCGACCGCATCGAGGTCACCCGCTCCGACCGCTCGGTGGCGGTCTTCGAGGTGGACTCGGTCGAGCGCTTCGCCAAGGAGCGGCTGCCCGTCGACGAGGTGTTCGGCGACTTCAGCCGTCCCCGGCTGCGCCTGATCACCTGCGGCGGGCGCTGGGTGGGCGGGGAGACCGGCTACGCCGACAACGTGGTGGTCTTCGCGTCCCTCGTCCGGGCCCGCACCGCGTGACCCGCGCCCGCGCGGGCGGGTGGGGCGGTCAGGCGGCCTCGGGCTCGCGCAGGTCGAGCCAGTCGGCCCAGCGCGGGTCGGGCGCCCGGTGGCCGAGCACCCGCCAGGCGGCGCCCTTCGGCGCGGCCGGCAGCGCGTGCAGCCGCCAGCCCAGCTCGGCCGGCGTCTTGTCGCCCTTGGTGTGGTTGCAGCGGGCGCACGCGGCGACCACGTTCTCCCAGGCGTGCCGGCCGCCGCGGCTGCGGGGGAAGACGTGGTCGATGGTCTCCGCGGGGCCCCGACAGTAGGCGCAGCGCCAGCCGTCCCGGGCGAATATCGCCCGGCGCGAGAGGCCGACGTGGGTGCGGTAGGGCACCCGCACGAAGCGGGTGAGCCGGACGACCGACGGCACCGGCAGCGCGTTGCGGGCGCTGTGCAGGACGCCGTCGCCGTCGGCGACGCAGACCGCCTTGGCGGAGAGCACGAGGATCGCGGCACGACGCACGGACACGACACACAGCGGCTCGTAGGTGGCGTTGAGGACCAGCGCACCGGAGCCCACCGTGGGTCGTATGTCAGGCATCGTGGTCACCCTTCCGGTTCAGCGGCTCCTACTCGCCACCGCCGACCGGAACGGGCACAGCGACCCACCACGGCCGACGCCGGCCGGATCACCGACGTCCGTGCGCCCATCGTCCCTGATCGGACCCCGGATTGCACGTACTAATGTCGGAAGCCGATCGGGCATCACCCTGAAACGGGCAGCTCTGGCCCCTGCGCAGGGCCTGACCCCTCAGAACCTCTCGACGTTCAGACCCGTCTTCGATCTCAGTCGTGCCGGATCGAGCGCCCTACCGGGCAGGTGCCTGATCGTTTAGCCTGGCCGCATGCCATCGCCTGATCGTCTGGCCGCCTTCGCGTTAGCATCGTTCGCACTGATCCTCATCCCGGGCCCCGCCGTGCTGTTCGCGATCAGCCGCGCCTTGGCGTACGGCCGACGGGTCGCGCTGACGACCGTCGTCGGTGGGGCGGTTGGCAGCTTCACCGTCGCCATCGCCGTCGCCATCGGTCTGGGCGCCATCGTCCAGACCTCCGCCGTGATCTACACCGTGATCAAGTTTGCCGGCGCCGCATACCTGATCTACCTCGGCGTCCAGGCGTTCCGGCACCGTCGGGCGCTGCGGGAGGCGTTCGAGGCGCAGGCGGCCCCGATCGGTGGCGGGCGCACGCTGGTGCAGGGTTTCGTCGTCGGCGTGACGAACCCGAAGACGGTGGTGTTCTTCGCGGCGATCCTGCCGCAGTTCGTCGACCCGTCCGCCGGGCACGCCAGCCTTCAGATGGTGGTCCTGGGCGCGGTGTTCGCCGCGATCGCCCTGGCGATGGATTCCGTATGGGGCCTGGCAGCGGGTGCGGTCCGGTCCTGGTTCGCCCGCTCGGCGCGGCGCTTGGACCTGGTTGGCGGCGCGGCGGGTCTCACGATGGTCGGGCTCGGCGTCAGCCTGGCCGTCAGCGGCCGCAAGGAGTAGGTCGCGTAGTCGGGCGGGGACCTCGTCGCGCGACTCTCCCGGGTCTGGCGCGACGTCGGGCAGGTCGCCGGCGGCACGTGGGTCAAACAGCTCGGCAGTCCCACCTCGGCCACGCCCAGCCACCTGATGACGGCCACGGCGGCCCCGACGGCGTCCCTGCCAGGGTGAGCGGTCACCGCGAGTCGGCAACCGGGTGACCACGCCGCTCGGTATCCGAGGCGACCCCTTCGGCGGCGGACCAAGATCCGCGCCAGGTCGTGCCCTGGTTGTGCTGGCTCGCCGCGGGCCCGCGTCACGGCCCGGAGGGTCGGCGGGAGGGCGGCCCGCCGGGTGCGGTACGAAGACAAGGTGACCGCTGCCAGCCTGCCGCCGCCCGCCCTGCCCGCCGTCGAGGCGCCGCAGCCGGACCCGTCGCCGACCTGCCTGGACGACGCGCTCTGCAAGAGCGTCTACGACATGACCGGCTCGGTGTGGTTCGCCGAGGGCAGCTACTGGATCCTGCTCAAGCCGCTGCGGATCGTCATGATCCTGCTGCTGGCGGTCGCCGCCCGCTGGCTGGTGCACCGGACGATCCGCCGGCTCGTGCGTACCACCAGCGACGCGGGCGTGCCCACCATGCTGCGCCCCCTGCGGGAGCGCATCCCCACCGCCGCCGCCGAGCCGGGTGAGTTCGTCCCGGAGCGGCGCCGCCAGCGGGCGGAGGCGATCGGTTCCGTGCTGCGCAGCCTCAGCACGGCGTTCATCTTCGGCATCGCGGTGCTGATGGTGCTCAAGGAGTTCAGCTTCGACCTGGCCCCGCTGCTGGCCAGCGCCGGCATCGCGGGCGTGGCGCTGGGCTTCGGCGCGCAGAGCCTGGTCAAGGACCTGATCGCCGGCCTGTTCATGCTGATCGAGGACCAGTACGGCGTCGGCGACACGGTGGACCTCGGCGAGGCGACGGGCGTGGTCGAGTCGGTCGGGCTGCGGGTCACCACCGTCCGCGACGGGCGGGGCGTGCTCTGGTACATCCGCAACGGCGAGATCGTCCGGGTGGGCAACAAGAGCCAGGGCTGGGCCCTGGTCGTGGTCGACCTGCCCATCGGCTTCGCCGGCACGGAGGAGGCGACGGCGGTGCTGCGTACCGCCGCGGCCTCCCTGGCGGTGGATCCCGAACTGTCGCCGGAGATCGTCGAGCCGCCCGAGGTGCTCGGCGTCGAGCAGATGACGGTCGAGGGCGCGGTGATCCGCACGGTGGTCAAGACGACGGCCGACGGGCAGTTCGCGGTCGGCCGGGAGCTGCGCCGCCGGCTGGCCGAGGCGCTGGAGAACTCGGGCATCACCGCGAAGATCGCCGCCGCCCGGCTCTACCCCGGCGTGCCGGTCCACGCCCCCGGCGAGACGGGACAGGGCGGCGCGACCTGAGCGGTCCGGTCCGACATAGGCGGGGGTCGCGGTCCGGGTGGCCCCTCGGGTATCGTCCGTTCGTTCAGTCGGGGATGCGACGATCAATCCGTTCGCCCTAGCCAGTTGTCAGACGATCGGGCAGAATCCGGTGCACGCGCTCCCCCCGGAGCGTGATCACGTCCTCGCTGATCCGTAGATCTGACGACGGTTCCCCGGCCCGTCCATCACGAGTGGCCCGCCCAGGGGAACGATGGAGGCGACGGTGCCCGACGAGCGACCATCCCCGGAAGGCCCGGCAACCTTCCGCGAGGTGTTCGCCGATCGCGAATACCGCGCCGTCTTCTCGGCGAGCGCTCTCTCCTGGATCGGCGACTACATCGCCAAGGCCGCGGTCACCCTGCTGGTCTACGAGGAGACCCGCTCGGTCGCGCTCTCCGCCGCCGCCTTCGCGGTGAGCTACCTGCCCTGGCTGGTCGGCGGGCCCCTGCTCGCCACGCTCGCGGAGCGGCACCGCTACCGGCAGGTCATGGTCGCCTGCGACCTCGTGCGGATGGCGATGATGGTGGGCATCGCCATCCCCGGCATTCCCGTCGAGCTGATCCTGGCGCTGCTCTTCGTCACCACCCTGGCCAATCCCCCCAGCCAGGCGGCCAAGTCCGCGCTGATCCCCCTGATCCTCACCGGGGACCGGCTGGTGCTGGGGCTGTCGATCAACAGCAGCGTCGGCCAGGCGGCCCAGGTGGTCGGCTACCTCGCGGGCGCCGCCATCGCCGCCTTCAACCCGACGGTCGCGCTCCTGGTGAACGCCGCGACGTTCGCCCTGTCGGCCGCGCTCGTCCGCTTCGGCGTTGCCGACCGGCCGCCGGCGATGACCGCCGCGCACCGCAGCCACCTGCTGCGGGAGACCGCGCAGGGCTTCCAGATCGTGTTCGGCACCCCGGTGCTGCGGGCCATCGCCGTGCTGGTCTTCACCGCCATGCTCTTCTCGGTGGTGCCGGAGGGCCTGGCCGCCGCGTGGGCCAACGAGCACGCCGGCGGCCTGGACGCCGGGGCCGCCCAGGCCATCATCATGGCCGCCAGCCCCGTCGGCTTCATCGTCGGCGGCCTGGTCGTCAGCCGGGCCTTCGGGCCGGACCGGCGGCTGAGCCTGATGCGGCCGCTGGCGGTGCTCTCCCCGCTGGCCCTGGTGCCCGCCCTGTTCGACCCGCCGCCGCTGGTGGTGGCGCTGCTCGCCGCGGCCAGCGGATTCGCGGTCGCCGGCATGCTCCCGGTGGCCAACGGGCTCTTCGTCCGGGCCCTGCCCACCGGCTTCCGGGCCCGCGCCTTCGGCGTGATGGCCACCGGCATCCAGGTGATCCAGGGCCTGGCCGTCCTGGTCACCGGCCTGCTGTCCGAGCGCTACCCGATCCCGGTCGTGGTCGGGGTGTGGAGCGCGGTCGGCGTCCTGCTGATGGCGCTCGCCGGCCTGCGCTGGCCGAGCCGCTCGACGGTCGACGCGGCGATCGAGGCCGCCGAGACGGCGAACGAGGCCGCGCTGCGGGCCGGCACGGCGGGGCCGGGCCCGGCCGGGCGCGACCGGCACGGCCCGTCGGGCGATCCCGACGACGACCCGTTGGGCGGCCGGCCGGGCGGCGAGGCCGGCCACCAGCGGCACGCGGTGAGCTGACCCACAGCCGCCGCCCCCCGCGCCGGGGGCGGCACCTGGCAGGATGGAACGGTGAATGCCGCAGGTGAGTCCGACCGTCCCGACGCGTCGATGACCCTCTTCGAAGCGGTAGGCGGCGAGCCCACCTTCCGCAAGCTGGTGGACGAGTTCTACGCGGGGGTCGCCGCCGACCCGCTGCTGCGCCCGATGTATCCGGAGAAGGATCTCGGCCCGGCCGCGGACCGGCTGGCGCTGTTCCTCATGCAGTACTGGGGCGGCCCGCACACCTACTCCGCCCAGCGCGGGCACCCCCGGCTGCGGATGCGCCACGCGCCGTACCGGATCGGCGTCGCCGAGCGGGACGCGTGGCTGCTCCACATGCGCCGCGCCGTCGACAGTCTCGACCTGCCGCCGGAGATCGCCGCCGCGTTCTGGGACTACCTGGAGCGGGCCGCGTACTTCATGGTCAACGTGATGGAGGATCCGGCCGGGCCGGCCTGACGCGCGACGGGCGGCCGGCTCAGAGCAGGGCGCCCTCGTCGTGCAGCCAGTCCACGAAGCTGGTGGCCACGGCCGCGCCGCAGTCGAGCATCTCGACCAGGAGCGCGTCGTGCGCCCCGGCGCCGAACGGCACCTGCAGCTCCGCGTAGATCGGCAGCTGGCCGCGCTCGGTCGGGTCGCCGACGTAGGCCTTGCAGAAGCGGCGGGTGTGGTTCCACTCGTTGACCACCCGGTAGGCCCGGTCGGCCCAGTCGGGCGGCACCGTGGCGTGTGGACGTGCCCGCATCACCAGGATCTCGTCCTCGGGGCCCTCCAGGGTGACCAGCACCGCGTGCCGCTCCCACATGGCCAGCAGGTTTCCGTCGCCGTCCGCCAGGTAGCGGACGTCGAGCAGGTCGAGGGCGTCGCAGACGCGACGCAGGGTGACCGGCTCGACGGTGGCCGGCATGTCCGCCATCACCGGCCGCTCGACCGGTGGGCAGTCGTCGCCCGGCTGACGGGGGGCCGGTGGTCCGACCCGGACGGTGCCCTCCACTGTGATCCCGCTCCGACTTTCCGGATCGCCGCCGCCGTTGGCGGGACCGGGGCGCCATGACCACCACGGCATCGTTCGCGCACCTCACTCCCCAGCGGATCCAGACGCCTACGGTGCGTTGGATCCGAGGATGGACGGTACCCGGACAGCCGGGTTGAGGCACCCCCCCAACGACAGCCCCAGGACAGAAGAATGACCACGGGTCATCCGAACGGATGACCTCAGAGGGGCCTTACGGCAAGATCCGTAGCCGTCTGCGACCAGGCCGCTCCGTAAGGTCCCACGAGTCCGACCCAACGACCGACCGTACGCACCTGGACATCGCCCGCCCCGGCGGCGCCGGGGCCCGCCTCGGCGGCACCCAGGAAGCCCATCCGGACCACCCCCTGGACCAGCCGCTGGGTGACCTCGACCGGCTCGCCGGGCGCGTCGTCGGGAATGACCACCACCGGCACGTGGTCGAGCAGCGCGTCGCGCAGCACCCGCTGGCCGACGGCGCGGCCCGCCACGCCGTGCGCGGCGGCGTCGCGCAGGGTGCCCGCCGCGGCGTCGGCGATGCGCCGCAGCTCCCCCGCCGGCAGCGTCTCCACCCGGCGGCCGGCCCCGGGCGGCAGCGGCCAGCGCCACCGCTCGTCCCGACGCCGGGGCAGCCTCCCGCCACCGGCCGCCAGCTCGCCGAGCAGCTCGCCGGCCGCGACGGTGACGTCGCCGGCGCCCTCGCCGGCCACGGTGCGCACCACCAGCACGCCCCACGGCAGGCGCCCCCAGAGGGCGGTACGGCCCGCCGCGCCGGTGGGCCGCAGCCGCACCGGCGCGTCCCGATCCAGCCGGACCAGGCGGGCCAGGAAGGCGCCCGCGTCGGCCACGTCCGCGATCCCGTGCGCGCCGCCGGCCGGATCCACCGGGACCCGCGCCGGACCGCCGGGCGCCGTCACGCCGGCCCGCCCTGCGGCGCGTACGAGAGCAGGAACTCGCGCTCCTGCGGGGTGACCCGGCGCGGCGCCTGCCGGGTCAGGTCGAACGGCACCAGCACCGAGCGGGCCCGGCTGGCCAGCACCTCGCCGTCGTAGAGCTCGTAGGCGACGGTGAAGGAGGCGGCCCGGATCTCCTCCACCCACAGCTCGACGCGCACGGCGGGGGCGGCCTCCGCGCTCGCCCGGCCGAGGGCGTAGTCGACCGGGCGCAGGTAGTCGACCTCGTGCCGACGGATCACGACCCCGTCGGCGAACGAGCCCACTCCCCACGCCCGGCCGCCGGCGAACATCAACGCCACCCGGGCCTCCTCGTAGAGGGTGAGGAAGCGCGAGTTGTTGACGTGGCCGTACGCGTCCAGGTCTGACCACCGCAGGGCGCAGTGGTAGACGAACCGGTCCGCCACGATCAGTCGCGGGTCAGCTTGCGGTAGGTCACCCGGTGCGGGCGGGCCGCCTCGGCGCCGAGCCGGTCGACCTTGTTCTTCTCGTACGCCTCGAAGTTGCCCTCGAACCAGAACCACTTCGCCGGGTTCTCGTCGTCGCCCTCCCAGGCCAGGATGTGCGTGGCGACCCGGTCGAGGAACATCCGGTCGTGGGAGATGACCACGGCGCAGCCGGGGAACTCCAGCAGCGCGTTCTCCAGGCTGGAGAGCGTCTCCACGTCCAGGTCGTTGGTCGGCTCGTCGAGCAGGATGACGTTGCCGCCGATCTTCAGCGTCAGCGCCAGGTTGAGCCGGTTGCGCTCGCCGCCGGAGAGCACCTTGGTCGGCTTCTGCTGGTCCGGCCCCTTGAAGCCGAACGCCGCGATGTACGCCCGCGACGGCATCTCGACCTTGCCGACCATCAGGTGGTCGAGCCCGTCGGAGACGACCTCCCACACCGTCTTGTCCCCGGCGAGGCCCTGCCGGTTCTGGTCGACGTACGACAGCGAGACGGTCTCGCCGACCCTGACGTCGCCGCTCGTCGGCTGCTCCAGCCCGACGATGGTCTTGAACAGGGTGGTCTTGCCGACGCCGTTCGGGCCGATGATGCCGACGATGCCGTTGCGCGGCAGCGAGAACGACAGGTTGTCGATCAGCACGCGGTCGCCGAAGGCCTTGGTGAGGTTGTGCGCCTCGATGACCGTGTTGCCCAGGCGCGGGCCCGGCGGGATCTGGATCTCCTCGAAGTCCAGCTTGCGGGTCTTCTCCGCCTCGCTGGCCATCTCCTCGTAGCGGTCGAGGCGGGCCTTCGACTTGGTCTGCCGCGCCTTGGCGTTGGAGCGGACCCACTCCAGCTCCTCGGTGAGGCGCTTCTTCATCTTGGCGTCGCGGCGGCCCTCGACGGCCAGCCGGGCGGCCTTCTTCTCCAGGTAGGTGGAGTAGTTGCCCTCGTAGCCGACGGCCCGGCCGCGGTCCAGCTCCAGGATCCAGCCGGCGACGTTGTCGAGGAAGTAGCGGTCGTGGGTGATCGCCATGACGGTGCCGGCGTACTTGGCCAGGTGCTGCTCCAGCCAGGAGACGCTCTCCGCGTCCAGGTGGTTGGTGGGCTCGTCGAGCAGCAGCAGGTCGGGCGCCTCCAGCAGCAGCTTGCACAGCGCCACCCGGCGCCGCTCGCCGCCGGAGAGCTGGGTGACGTCGGCGTCCGGCGGCGGGCAGCGCAGCGCGTCCATCGCCAGTTCGAGCTTGGAGTCGATGTCCCACGCGTCGAGGTGGTCCAGCTCCTCCTGGAGCCTGCCCATCTCCTCCATCAGCTCGTCGGAGTAGTCGGTGGCCATCTGCTCGGCGATCTTGTTGAACCGCTCCAGCTTGGCCTTGGTCTCGGCGACCGCCTCCTCGACGTTGCCGAGCACGGTCTTGGCGTCGTTGAGCGGCGGCTCCTGGGCGAGCAGCCCCACGGTGTAGCCGGGCATCAGCCGGGCGTCGCCGTTGCTCGGCCGGTCCAGGCCTGCCATGATCTTGAGAAGGCTGGACTTACCGGCGCCGTTCGGGCCGACCACACCGATCTTGGCCCCCGGCAGGAAGCTCAGCGTCACGTTGTCGAGCACGACCTTGTCGCCGTGCGCCTTGCGCGCCTTTTCCAGGACGTAGATGTACTGGGCCACGGTGTGGGCTACCTCCGTAGGTTGCGGCTGGGGGTCGGCGGGCGCGGGCGCGGGCTGCGATCTCCGCCCGTCGCCGCCGGCCGCCGGCCGGCCGCACGCACGCCGTCGTCAATCCTGACAGGTACGCGCCGCCGCGCCCACATCACCCCGCCCCGACGCACCGGACGCACCGCGACACCCCTGCTTCCGGGAAGGGGTGTCGACAAGATCACGCCGGAGGTTGGACCATCGTGGGACGGGTAGGTGACTCCGGCACGGGGCCCCAGACGCCGCAGCTACGCTCAGTACGCTCATTCGCGGTTGACCCGTCAGCACCCGGAGGTGGCCGAACGTGACCGTCCGCAGCTCCTTTGTCGTAGTGGCGAACCGGCTACCGGTCGACGAGGTGAGCACACCCGAGGGACGGCAGTGGCGCCGCAGCCCAGGGGGGTTGGTGACCGCCCTGCACCCCGTACTCGCCGAGCACCAGGGCACCTGGGTCGGCTGGGCCGGCGGCACCGGCGCCGCTCCCGAGCCGTTCGACCTGGAGGGCATCCGGCTGCACCCGGTGCCGCTGAGCGCGGAGGAGCTGGAGCGCTACTACGAGGGCCAGTCCAACGCGACGATCTGGCCGCTCTACCACGACGCCGTCGAGACGCCGGCCTACAAGCGCCGCTGGCGCGAGGCGTACCGCCTGGTCAACGCCCGCTTCGCGGAGGCCGCGGCGGAGGTCGCGGCCGAGGGGGCGACGGTCTGGGTGCAGGACTACCAGCTCCAGCTCGTCCCGGCGATGCTGCGCGAGCTGCGGCCGGACCTGCGGATCGGCTTCTTCCTGCACATCCCGTTCCCGCCGATCGAGCTGTTCATGCAGATGCCGTTCCGCACCGAGATCCTGCGCGGCCTGCTCGGCGCGGACCTGGTCGGCTTCCAGCAGCGGCTCGCCGCGCAGAACTTCGTCCGGCTGGCCCGGCACCTGCTCGGGCTGCGCTACGAGGGGCAGATGATCCAGGTCGACGGCCGCCAGGTGAAGGCCGGCGCGTTCCCCATCTCGATCGACACCAAGGAGATGGAGCGGCTCGCCGCCGACCCGGCGATCCAGGCCCGCGCGAAGGAGATCCGCGAGGAGCTGGGCAACCCGAAGACGATCATCCTGGGCGTCGACCGGCTCGACTACACCAAGGGCATCGAGCTGCGGCTCAAGGCCTTCCGCGAGCTGCTCGCTGACGGAAAGTTGACAGTCCCCGACGCGGTGATGGTGCAGGTCGCCACGCCCAGCCGGGAGCGCGTGGAGCACTACCAGGCCCTCCGCGTCAAGGTGGAGCGCGAGGTGGGTCGGATCAACGGCGAATTCGGCAGGGTCGGCGTGCCGGCGGTGCATTATCTGCATCAGTCGTACAGTCGCACTGAACTGGCCGCGATGTACGCCGCCGCCGACGTGATGATGGTGACCCCGCTGCGAGACGGAATGAATCTGGTAGCCAAGGAGTACGTCGCATCGCGCGCCGACCAGGGCGGTGCACTCGTGCTCAGCGAGTTCGCCGGCGCCGCCACCGAGCTGCGTCAGGCGTTCCTGTGTAACCCGCACGACCCCGACGCGGTCAAGGACGCCCTGCTGCGGGCCGTGCACGTCGAGAAGCCGGAGGCCCGCCGCAGAATGCGGACAATGCAACGCCACCTACGCACCCACGACGTGGGGCACTGGGCGAAGTCCTTCCTCACCGAGCTCGGTGTGCCCCAAGCGGAGGACGCGTGAACGCCGCCACCGACGTCGTCACCCCGGCGGCCGGCACGATGGACCCGGAACTGCGCGCGGCCATCGGCCGGATCGCCCGGGTGCCCCAGCTTCTGATCGCCTGCGACTACGACGGCACCCTGGCGCCGATCGTGGAGGACCCGAGCAAGGCGGTGCCGCTGCCGGAGTCGGTGGCCGCCGTCCGGGCGCTGGCCGCCCTGCCCCAGACCACCGTGGCGGTGGTCTCCGGGCGGGCCCTGCGCGACCTGGCGGCGCTCTCCCGGCTGCCCAGCGAGGTGCACCTCGTGGGCAGCCACGGCTCCGAGTTCGACATCGGCTTCGTCGAGCGGCTCTCCCCGGAGCTGATCGCCGTCCGCACCCGGCTGCGCGACGCGCTGCGCGAGATCGCCTCGGCCCACCCCGGCATCCGGCTGGAACGCAAGCCGGCGAGCGTCGCGGTGCACACCCGCGGGGTCGACCCGCAGGTCGCCGCCGCCGCCATCGAGGCGGTCCGCAACGGCCCCGCGACCTGGGACGACGTCACCGTCACCCAGGGCAAGGAGGTCTTCGAGCTCTCCGTGGTGGCGACCCACAAGGGCACCGCCGTCGACCAGCTGCGCACCCAGCTCTCCGCCAGCGCGGTGCTCTTCATCGGCGACGACGTCACCGACGAGAACGCCTTCGGCAACCTGCACGGGCCGGACGTCGGCATCAAGATCGGCCCCGGCGACACCAGGGCCGGCTACCGGGTGGCCGACCCGATCGAGGCCGCCCGCGCCCTCGGCCTGCTGCTGGAGACCCGCCGGCACTGGCTCTTCGGCGAGCGGGCGGTGCCCATCGAGCGGCACTCGATGCTGGCCAACGGGCGGACGGTGGCCCTGCTCACCCCCGAGGCCAAGGTCACCTGGCTCTGCCACCCCAAGCCCGACTCGGCGGCGATCTTCGCCGACCTCGTGGGCGGCAGCCCCGCCGGGCACTTCAGCGTCGCCCCGGAACGCGGGGGCATCCCGCTCGGCCAGCGCTACCGCTCGGGCACGATGACCGTCGAGACCCGGTGGTCGGGCCTGACCGTCACCGACTGGCTGGACAAGCCGGCCAGGGAGACCACGCCCGACGGCCCGGGCGTCATCACCGGCGACTCCACCCTGGTCCGGGTGCTCACCGGCTCCGGCCGGGCCCGGCTGGAGTTCGCGCCCCGCCCCGAGTTCGGCCAGGTCGCGGTGCAGCTGCAGCCGCTCGGCGACGGCCTGCTGGTGCTGGGCTCCAACGAGCCGGTCGCGCTCTACTCCCCCGGGGTCGAGTGGCAGGTCAGCAACGACGGCGGCTACGAAACGGCCAAGGCGGTCGTGGACCTCTCCGCCGCCGGCGGGCAGGTCGTGCTGGAGCTGCGCTTCGGCACGCACAGCCTGGAACACCACCGGCTGCCCGTGCACGAGCGGCAGGCCCTGGCCGAGCAGCCGTGGAAGGACTGGGTCGCCTCGCTCCGGCTGCCGAGCACCGCGCGGGACCTGGTCGCGCGCAGCGCGCTGACGCTGCGAGGGCTCTGCCACGAGGCCACCGGATCGATCCTCGCCGCCGCGACCACCTCGCTCCCCGAGGAGCTGGGCGGCGTCCGCAACTGGGACTACCGCTACTGCTGGCTGCGGGACGCGGCGATGACCGCGCGGGCGCTCGTCGACCTGGGCTCGACCGAGGAGGCCGAGGCGCTGCTGCGCTGGGTGGACGGCTGCGTGGAGCGCACCGGCGGGCACCCCGAGCGGCTGCACCCGCTCTACACGGTGGACGGCTACGAGCTGGGCGCCGAGGCGGTCATCGACACCCTGCCCGGCTACGCCGGCTCCCGGCCGGTCCGCGTCGGCAACCTCGCCAACCACCAGCTCCAGCTCGACGTCTTCGGCCCCATCGCGGACCTGATCGCCGCCGTCGCCGACGCCCGGGGCTCGGTCCGCGAGGACGAGTGGCGGGTGCTGGAGAACATGGTCGAGGCGGTCCGTCGCCGCTGGCACGAGCCCGACCACGGCATCTGGGAGGCGCGCCTCCCTCCGCGGCACCACATCTTCTCCAAGGTCATGTGCTGGATGACCGTCGACCGGGCGCTGCACGTGGTGCGCCAGCACGGCGGCGAGGACCGGCCGGAGTGGGTGGAGCTGCGCGACCGGATCGGCGCGAACGTGCTGGAGTACGGCTGGCACGAGACCGTCGAGGCGTACAGCGTGGCGTACGGGGACGAGGACATGGACGCCTCGTCGCTGTGGATCGGGCTGTCGGGCCTGCTCCCCGGCGACGACCCGCGCTTCCTCTCCACGGTGCTGCGGATCGAGGCGGACCTGCGCAGCGGCCCGGTCGTCTACCGCTACCACTGGGACGACGGCCTGCCCGGGCGCGAGGGCGGCTTCCACATCTGCACGGCGTGGCTGATCGAGGCGTACCTGCGCACCGGGCGGCGCACCGACGCCGAGGAGCTGTTCCACCAGATGGTCGACACCGCCGGCCCGACCGGCCTGCTCCCCGAGCAGTACGACCCGCTGGCCGAGCGCGGGCTGGGCAACCACCCGCAGGCCTACAGCCACCTCGGGCTGATCCGCTGCGCCCTGCTGCTGGACAACATGCTCAAGCAGTGACCTGACCGGCGCCGACGGCGGCCCGAGCCACCCGGCCCGGGCCGCCGCCGCGTCTCCCGGGCCCCCCGGCCGGGCCGTCGCCGCGTCTCACAGATCCCCTGCCCGGGCCGCCGCCGCGTCTTCCGGGTCACCCGGCCCGGGGCCGCCGTCCGTCGCACCGGCCCCGGGGCGGGGTCATTCGGCGGCGCCGTCGAGGGCGGTGACGACGTCGCCGATCACCACGACGGCCGGCGGGCGCAGGCCGGCCGCGGCCACGTCGGCGGCGACCGCCCCAAGGGTGCTCCGCAGGTCGCGTTGCGCGCCGGTGGTGCCCTCCTGCACCACGGCAACGGGGGTGGCCGGATCCCTGCCGTGCCCGACGAGGGTCCCGGCGATCGCGGCGAGGTTCTTCAGCCCCATCAGCACGACCAGGGTGCCGCGCAGGCCGGCGAGGGCCTCCCAGCGCACCAGGGACGCGGGCGAGTCCGGCGCGACGTGCCCGGAGACGACGGTGAACTCGTGCGCCACCGCCCGGTGGGTGACCGGCACCCCGGCCGCCGCCGGCACGGAGATCGCGCTGGTCACGCCGGGCACCACGGTCACCGGCACGCCGGCCGCCGCGCACGCCAGCAGTTCCTCGCCGCCCCGGCCGAAGACGTACGGGTCGCCGCCCTTGAGCCGGACCACGACCTTCCCCGCCAGGGCCCGGTCCACCAGGATCCGGTTGATCTCCTCCTGGGTGCGGGAGGGGCCGTACGGGATCTTGGAGGCGTCCACCAGCTCGACGTCGGGGCGCAGCTCGTCGAGGAGCAGCCCGGGCACCAGCCGGTCGGCGACGACCACGTCCGCGCCGGTGAGCAGTCGCCAGCCCTTGACGGTGATCAACTCCGGGTCACCGGGCCCGGAGCCCACCAGCGCGACCCGCCCGCCCCGCGCGTGCGGAAGGGGACCCTCCGCCACCGCCGGCGGCGACAGGGTGCCCGTGCGCAGGCTCAGCAGGTCGCGGATCGCGTCGCGGACGGCCATCGCCCGGCGCGGGTCGCCGCCGCCCAGCACCGCCACGGTCACCGGCCCGTGCCGGGTCACCGCCGGGGTCCAGGCGGTGGCGGCGGCCCGGTCGTCGGCGCGTACGCAGAAGATCCGGCGCTCGGCGGCGGCCGCGCTCACCGACGCGGCGGCGACCCGGTCGTCCACCGCGACCTGGACCAGCCAGGCTCCGTCCAGGTCGTCGGGGGCGAACCGGCGGGGCTCCCAGCGCAGCCGCCGGGCGTCGACGTGGGCCCGCAGCGCCGGGGTCAGCTCGGGGGCCACGAGCAGGACGTCCGCGCCGGCGTCCAGCAGCGCCGGCACCCGGCGGGTGGCCACCGCTCCCCCGCCCACCACGACCACCCGCCGGCCGGCGAGCCGCAGGCCGAGGGGGTACGGGTTGCCGGTCACGCGTTCGCCCCGCGCCGCTTCCCGGCCGGGCGGGGTGGCCCGCCGGCGCGCCGGAGGATCCGCCCGCTCACTTCTCGGCCACCCCCGCCGAGTCGAAGGTGGCGACCTCGTGCAGCACCCGGACCGCGCCGGTGACCACCGGCAGGGCGAGCAGCGCGCCGGTGCCCTCGCCGAGGCGCAGCCCCAGGTCGATCAGCGGCTCCAGCCCCAGCCGGCGCAGCGCGACCGTGGCGCCCGGCTCGGCGGAGCGGTGCCCGGCCACCATGGCGGCCACGGCGTGCGGCGCGAAGGCCGCCGCCGCGAGCGCCGCCGAGACCGCGATGACGCCGTCCAGCAGCACCGGGGTCCGCCGGGCGGCGGCGCCCAGGATCAGCCCGGCCAGCGCCGCGTGCTCCAGGCCGCCGACCGCCGCCAGCACGCCCAGCGGGTCGGCCGGGTCGGGGGCGTGCCGGTGCAGCGCGGCACGCACCACGGCCACCTTGCGGGCGTACGTCGGGTCGTCGACCCCGGTGCCCCGGCCGGTCGTCTCCGCCGGGTCGAGGCCGGCGAACGCCGCGACCAGGGCGGCGGCGGGGGTGGTGTTGCCGATGCCCATGTCCCCGGTGAGCAGGATGCCGGCGCCGGCGTCGATCAGTTCGCCGGCCGTCCGGATGCCGGTCTCCACCGCCGCCCGGGCCTCGTCGCGGGTGAGCGCGGCGGTGACCGCCAGGTCCCGGGTGCCGGCCCGGACGTTCGCCGCCACCAGCCGGGGCACGTCGCGGGCGGGCCGGGCGTCGACGGCGTCCGTCCGGTCGGCGGCGAACGGCAGCGGGGTGGCCACGCCGACGTCGACCACGGTGACCGAGGCGCCGGCCTGCCGGGCGAACGCGTTGACCACCGCGCCGCCGGCCAGGAAGTTCCCGATCATCTGCGCGGTCACCTCCTGCGGCCAGGGCGTCACCCCCTGCGCGTGCACGCCGTGGTCGCCCGCGAAGATCGCGACCGCCGCCGGCTCCGGCACCGGCGGCGGGCAGTGCCCGGCCAGGCCGGCGAGGCGTACGGAGAGTTCCTCCAGGGCGCCGAGCGAACCGGCGGGCTTGGTCAACCGCCCCTGCAACTCCCGGGCGGCGGCCATCGCCGGCTCGTCGGGCGGCCGGATCGCCGCGATCGTGGTCTCCAGCATCATGCCTCCAGGATCTCCGCCAGTACCTCGGTGAACGCGTCGGTGGTGGCCGGGTCGCGCACGGCGACGCGCAGCCAGTCCGGGCCGAGACCGGGGAAGGTGTCGCCCCGGCGCACCGCCCAGCCGCGCCGGCGCAGGGCGGTGCGCACCTCGGCGGCCCCGGGCAGGTGCACGAGCACGAACGCGCTGGCGGGCCGGCCGGCGACGCGTACGCCGGGCAGGGCCGACAGGCGAGCCACCAGGTGGTCGCGGTCGGCGGCGAGCCGGGCGGCGATGGCGCGCTCGGCCTCGACCGCGACGGGCGTGGCGCAGGCCGACGCGGCGGCCAGGGCGGGGGTGGAGACGGCCCACAGCGGCTGGGCGGCGGCCAGCCGCTCCAGCAGCGGGGCCTCGCCGAGCAGGTAGCCGATCCGCAGGCCGGCGAGCCCCCAGGTCTTGGTGAGGCTGCGGACGACCAGCAGGCCGGGCAGGTCCCGCCGGGCGGCCAGCGACTCCGGCTCCCCGGGCACCCCCGGCGCGAGGGTGGTGTCGGCGAACGCCTCGTCGACCACCAGCACCCGGCCGGGCCGGGCCAGCGCGGCCAGGTCGGCGGCGGGGTGCAGGACCGACGTCGGGTTGGTCGGGTTGCCGATCATGACCAGGTCGGCGTCGGCGGGCACCCGGGCCGGGTCGAGCCGGAAGCCGTCGGCCGCGTCGAGCAGCACCCGCTCCACCTGGTGCCCCGCCGCGCGCAGCGCCGCCTCCGGCTCGGTGAACTGCGGGTGCACCACCACCGGGCGGCGTACGCCCGTCAGCGCCCGCGCGAGCAGCACGAAGCCCTCGGCCGCGCCGGCGGTCAGCAGCACCTCGGCCGGCGGGCGGCCGTGCCGGGCGGCGACGGCGGCCCGCGCCGGCCGGGGGTCGGGGTAGGCGGCGAGGTCGCCGAGCGCGGCGGTGACCGGGTCGGCCAGCCAGTCCGGCATGGCGTCGCGCCGCACGTTGACGGCGAGGTCGACCAGCCCCTCGCCCACCTCGGCGTCGCCGTGATGGGCGAGGTCGGGGCCGGCGGGGCCGGGTCGGGAGCCGTCGGCCCCGGGCGGGGCGGGGTCGGCACGGGGACCGTCGCCGGGCTCGGGCCCGGCTGGACCGCGTGCGGCCCCCGCGTGCCCGGCTTCGGGCGCCCCGTCGGGCAGGGTCTCGGTCGGCTGACCACGCATGTCCGCGATCCTGCCGGGAAGCCGGCGTACGGGACAGCGGATCGCGGCGTGGGCCGCGTCACCACGCCGGAGTTTATGAATATTTCTCAGGTATGAATCGGAAATGTCATAACTTGAGCGGGTGAGCAACCGACCCCTTGCTGCCGCTGGTCGTCTCGTCCCCCTTCTCCGCGCCGGGCTGATCGCCGGCATCGTGGTCGCCGCCGTGGCCTATCCGGTGGCCGCCGCCACCGGCCTCGGCGCCAAGGTCACGGCGCACGCCATGGAGCACAAGACCAAGATCCTCACCACCGCCCTGCCCGCCGAGACGTCGTACGTCTACGCGCCCGACGGCAAGACGGTGCTGACGATGTTCTACGAGGAGTACCGCCAGTACACGAAGCTGGCGGACATCTCGCCGAGCATGCAGCAGGCCATCGTCGCCGCCGAGGACAACCGCTTCTACCAGCACCGGGGCGTCGACCCGAAGGGCGTCGCCCGCGCCTTCGTGGCCAACGCCCGCTCCAGCGGCGTCTCCCAGGGCGCCTCCACCCTCACCATGCAGTACGTCCGGATGGCGCTGCGCGACAGCGCGAAGACGCCGAAGGAGGTGCAGGAGGCGACCCAGCAGACCAGCCTGCGCAAGGTCCGGGAGATGCGGATGGCGCTGGACCTGGAGAAGGAGATGAGCAAGGAGCAGATCCTGGAGCGCTACCTCAACTCCGCCTACTTCGGGCACCGGGCGTACGGCATCTACGCGGCCAGCGAGATCTTCTTCTCCAAGCCCCCGAAGGACCTCACCCCGGTCGAGGCGGCCACCCTCGCCGGGCTCGTGAAGTCCCCGTCCGAGTACGACCCGGCCAGCTCCGACCAGAAGGAAGCCACCGGCCGGCGCAACTACGTGCTGGACCGGATGGCCCAGCTCGGCTACCTCTCGCCGGACGAGGCGGCGCAGGCCAGGACGGAGCCGATCCGGCTCAAGCTGACCTACCCGCCGAACGACTGCGCCTCCGTGCCGGAGAAGTGGAACAGCTGGGGCTTCGCCTGCGACTACCTGAAGAACTGGTGGAGCGCGCAGCCCGCGTTCGGGGAGAACCGCCTGGAGCGGATGGACAAGCTGCGCCGGGGCGGCTACCGGATCGTGCTCAGCATGGACCCGAAGATCCAGGAGGCGGCCGAGAAGAACGTCGGCACCAAGGAGAACACGGGCAGCCCCTTCGCCAACGGCATCGTGGTCTCCGAGCCCGGCACCGGCAGGGTCAAGGCGATGGCGGTCAACCGGACGTACTCGCTGGACCTGGAGGAGAACGGGCCCAGCTCCAACCCCGAGGCCGGGCCCAACGTCAAGGCCAACTATCCCAACACGGTGGCGCCCCTGCTGGGCGGCGGCGACCTGCCGGGCTACCAGGCCGGCTCGACGTTCAAGATGTTCCCGATGCTCGCCGCGCTCGACGCGGGCATGCCGCTGTCCACCTCGTTCAACGCCCCGTACCGCTACCGCTCCGAGGTCTACGACGGCTGGGCGCCGTCCAACGCCAGCGGCGCGATGACCGGCACCCAGACCATGTGGTCCGGCTTCGGCAAGTCGGTCAACACGTACTTCGTGTGGCTGGAGGAGCAGGTCGGCGCGGACAAGGCGGTCCACCTCGCCGAGCAGCTCGGGCTGCGCTGGCGCACGGACGTCGACAAGGAACAGGCGTCCCCGTCCAAGGTGAAGAAGTGGGGCGCGTTCACCCTCGGCGTCTCCGACGCCACGCCGCTGGAGATGGCCAACGCGTACGCGGCCATCGCCGCCGACGGCCGGTACTGCGAGGCGATCCCGGTGCAGGCGATCTACAACCGGGACGGCACGCCGACCACCTGGAAGACCGCCTCCGGCATCGAACGCGAGGTCGCCAAGCCGCGCTGCCGGCAGGTGGTGAACGCCGACGCCGCCCGGGCCGCCACCGACGCCGCCCGGTGCCCGACCGGCGACACCCCGGCCCGGGGCGGCTGCGGCGGCTGGTCGACCGCCGACAGCGTCCGGGGGACGGTCGGCCGGCCGGTCGCGGGCAAGACGGGCACCACCGACAGCACCCGGTCGGCCTGGTTCGTCGGCTACACCCCGGAACTGGCGGCGGCCAGCTTCATCTCCGACCCGGACAACCCGTTCAACGCCGTCGGCGACGGCCAGTCACAGATTCCGATCCAGGCGGTGGCCCAGACGCTGCGGGACGCCCTCAAGGGCCAACCCACCCGGCAGTTCACCCCGCCGTCGGACCGCATGGTCGGCTGACGCCACCCGCCCCCGCCCCCGTGCCGGGGTGGGGGCCGGCCGCACCGGCGCCCCCGCGCCGTCGGATCCGGCCGACCCGCCGAGCGCCGCCGGCTTCCGCCGAACGCCGTCGGATCCGACCGACCCGCCGGAGCCGTCTCAGCGGAGGTCGGCGGCGACGAAGGACCAGACCTCCAGGTCGACCCGGCCGCCCCGGACGAAGCCGGCGTTGCGCAGCAGCCCCTCGTAGCTGAAGCCGGCCTTCTCGGCGACCCGCCGGGACGCCAGGTTGCCGGGGGCGACGCGCAGCTCCACGCGCTGGAAGTCGTGTTCGAGGATCAGCGCGATGGCGAGCGCGTCGACCGCCTCCACCGCCAGGCCGAAGCCCCGGGCGTGCGGCGCCATCGCGTACGAGACCTCGGTGCACCGGGCGCCCCAGTCGGTGCGCCGGGTCCACAGGCAGCCGACCACCCGGTCGTCCTCCCGGCGCACCACCGCGTAGTGGTCGCCGTCGCCGCTGTCGCGCCGCTGCCGCGCCAGGTCGGTGCACCAGGCCAGCCCGTCGATCTGGCCGGACGTGTCGACCAGCGGCAGCCACCGCTGGGTCTGCCGGTCGGCGAAGACCTCGTCGGCCGCCTTCGCGTCGGCGGCGGTCAGCGCGCGCACCTCGATGCGCGGCGTGGAGACCGTCAGCGACGGGAAGCGGCGCACCGCCACCTGACCGATCACGCGGGCACCCCGCCCGGCCGGACGGTCTCGGGGTCGGCCGCCGCCCGCGCCGCCGCGTCGACCAGCCGGGCGGCGAGCTGCGGGTACGCCGCCCAGTGCACGGTGAGCTGGGAGGCGTGCACGCCCCGCCAGACGAAGCCCTCGGGCGCGCCGCCGGCCCAGCTCCAGGCCGGCCGCGCCCCGGCACGCGGGGTGAGCACGGCGCGGTGCTCCTTGTGCCCGGTCACGACCGCGCCCGCCGACGCCACCACGCTGTCGGTCAGCGCCGTCGCCTCCCGGTAGCCGACGACCAGGCCGTCGCGGCTGGTCCCCACCGCGTCGAGCACCCCGCACATGGGCAGCCCGTCCAGCTCCCGGGCCAGCCAGAGCAGGCCGGCCCCCTCGGCGACGACCGGCCGTCCGGTGCGGGCCAGCTCGGCGACGGCGATGCAGAGCCGGCGGTTGGCGGAGAGCTGCTCGGCGTACGCCTCGGGGAGCCCGCCGCCGACGACCAGCGCGCCGACGCCGGCGGGCAGCGCCTCGTCGTGCAGCGGATCGACCGTCACCACCTCCGCGCCGGCCGCCCGGAGCAGCTCCGTGGCCTCGACGTGGCCGTAGCTGCCGCCCGCCGCCCCGGCGACCGCGACGACCGGGCGCGGGTCGGCGGCGGGCCGGTCGGCCTCGGGCGTCCACGGGGTCACCGGCAGCGGCGGGGCGGAGCGGGCCAGCCCCAGCAGCCGGTCCAGGTCGACTGCGGCGGCGACCGCCTCGCCGAGCCGGCGGACCGCGCGGGTGGCCTCCCCGGTGCGGGCGAGCGCGGGCGCCGCCCCGTGCCGGCGCGACGGCAGCACCGCCGGCAGGTCGTGACGGCGCAGCACCCCGTAGACCGGCACGCCGATGTCGTCGAGCGCCGCGCGCAGCAGCTCCTCGTGCCGCGCCGACGCCACCCGGTTGAGGATCACCCCGCCGAGCCAGAGCTGCTCGTCGTACGCCCGGAAGCCGTGCACCAGGGCGGCCACCGACTGCCCCATCGCGGCGACGTCGACGACCAGCACGACGGGGCTGCGCAGCGCGGTCGCCACGGCGGCCGTCGACTCGCTCTCCGGCCGGCCGGAGAGGCTGTCGTACAGCCCCATGCTGCCCTGCACGAGCGCGAGCCCGGCGCCGCGCGCCCCGTGGGCGACCAGCGGGGCGACCCGGTCGGCGCCGACCAGCCGGGGATCGAGGGTGCGGCCGGGGCGGCCGGCGGCCAGCCCGAGGTACGCGGCGTCGACGTGGTCCGGACCGACCTTGAATCCGGCGACGTCGACGCCCCGGTCCGCGAGCGCCGCGAGCAGCCCGATCGCCAGCGCGTTCTTGCCGTGGCCGGAGGACGGCGCGCTGAGCACCAGGCGCGGCACGTCGGTCATCATCGACTCCCTGCGGGGCGACGGGGGGAAACCCTGCGGTGGGCCGACCGCGCGGTCCGCCCGCGTGACGATAGCCCAACCCGAGGCTGGGTGGCCGCCACCGAGCGGGCCTGTCGGCGCAGCCGCCGACCCGACCGACCCCGCCCCTCGCGCCCGCGCTGGACCCGCGCAGCCGCCGACCCTCGCGCCAGCCGGACCCGCGCAGCCCTCGCCCCTCGCGCCCGCCGGACCGGCGCAGCCGCCGACCCGACCGCCCCGCCTCGCGCCGGACCGGCCGGCGTGGGCCGGTCGCTCCGATCGTCGGTTCGGCGCCTACCGGGGCCGTCGAGGCCAGTGGCCCGGAGCACAGGGGTAGCCTCGTTGTCGTGTACCGGTTCCTGCTGACGCCGCGCTGGCTGGGCATCCTCGCGCTGACCCTGGTCGCCTCGGCCGTGATGGTGCTGCTCGGCAACTGGCAGCTGGACCGCTACCACGGGCGTACGGAGATCAACGAGCGGATCGACGCCGGCCTGCGGATGGACCCGGTGCCGCTGCGCGACGTGCTGCCCGCCCCGACCGGCGGCAGCGGCACGGCCGGTCCCGCGCCCGCCGAGGAGAGGTCGTGGACCAGGGTCACCGTGACCGGCCGCTACGACCCGGCGAACATCGTCCTGGTCCGGGGCCGCTCGGTGGACCGCAAGGTCGGCTTCGAGGTGGTGACCCCGCTCGTCCTGGCCGACGGCACGGCGGTGCTGGTGGACCGCGGCTGGATCCCGCCGGCCCGCGGCGGCGACGCCACCGTCCAGCCGGAGGTGCCGGCCACCCCGACCGGCGAGGTCACCGTGACCGGCCGGGTGCACCTGAGCGAGAGCGGCTCGGTCGGCGTCTCGCGGCGCGAGGGCAAGCTGGAGACCCGGCGGATCGGCGTGCCCCGGCTGGCGCGTGAGCTGCCCTACCCCGTGCACGGGGCGTACCTGCTGCTGGACGAGCAGGCCCCGGCGGCCGATCCGGTCTTCAAGGACGTGCCGGTCGGTCACGCGAACAACTGGCAGAACCTCGGCTACGTCGTGCAGTGGTGGATCTTCGCCGTGATGACCCTCTTCGGCTACGGCTGGGTGGCCCGGCGGGAGGCCCGCCGGCTGGCGGGCGTGGGGTCCGAGCGCCCCACCGACCGCGCCGCCGAGCCCGCCTCGCACGCCACCGCCTGACCCCGTCGCGGCCGGCACCCGCCCGGGCGGTCTGCGATCGGCGGCCGGCGGCCGGGTGGTTGACGGTCGGCGGTCCGTTCTTCCGGACGCCCCGCCCGGGACGTTCCGATCCGGATCCGGACGGTCTGCGGGGCATCGGTCGGGCCGGTCGAGGTTGTAGGGTCCGCCACATGATCAACGCGTGTGGGGGGTCGCGGTGACCCCCGACTCCACGATGCCGCCGCCGGAGCCGGTGACGCAGCCGGTCCCCTCGACCGACCCCTGGGTGGCCGCCCCGCCCCCGCCCACCTACGCGGAGCCGCCGGCGCACCGTCCCGCGCCGCCCGCCACCGCGGAGTTCCCCGCACCGCCGGCCACCGGTCAGCCCTTCGCGCCGCCGGCCACCGGTCAGCCCTCCGCCCCGCCGGCCACCGCGGAGTTCCCCGCGCCGCCGTACTCCGCCCCGCCGGTCACCGCGCCCTACTCGGCCCCGCCCGGCGCGCCCTACTCCGCGCCGCCCGGCGCGCCTTACTCCGCCCCGCCCGGCGCGCCCTACTCCGCCCCGCCCGGCGCAGCGCTCGCCCGGCCCGGGCCGCACCCGCCGGTGATGGCGCCCGTGCCGGCGCTGCCGGGCGGCTATCCGCCGCCGCAGGGCGCGGTGGCGGTGCAGATCGGCGAGATCCTGGTGAGCCCACCGGTGATCCGTACGCCGGCCGGCGTGCTGCCGCTCGCCGGTGCGTCCTGGCACGTCACCGACTACTGGCAGAAGGAGGAGAAGACCGCGCAGTGGGCCATCGTCTGCGCGATCGTCGGCTTCTTCTGCCTGACGATCTTCAGCCTGCTCTTCCTGCTGATCAAGGAGACCCGGCACCACGGCACGGTCCAGGTCAGCGTGATGAACGGCGCCCAGCAGTACGTGGCGCGGATCCCGGTCACCGACCAGGCGCAGGTGCAGCACATCAACAACCAGGTCAACTACGCCCGTTCGCTGTCGACCATGTGACCCGGCGGCCGGCCCCGTCACGCTCCCGGCCGGCGTGGCCGGGGCCCGCCACCGGGGAGGCGCGGCCGGAGCGGCGCGTGACGGGGCGGCCGGTGGTCAGCCCGTGACCCGGCCGGCGTGGATGGCGCGTACGGCGTCGATGGTGTCGGCCTCGGCCGCCGTCTTGTCGTCGCGGTAGCGCACCACCCGGGCGAAGCGCAGCGCCACCCCGCCCGGGTAGCGGGAGCTGGTCTGCACCCCGTCGAACGCGATCTCGACGACCTGCTCGGGACGGACCCGCACCACCCAGTCGCCGCGCTCGACGGCGAGGGAGAGGAACCGCTCGGTCTGCCAGCGCAGCACCTCGTCGGTGAGGCCCTTGAACGTCTTGCCGAGCATGACGAAGTCGCCGGTGCGCGGGTCGCGCGCGCCCAGATGCAGGTTGGACAGCCAGCCCTGGCGCCGGCCGCTGCCCCACTCGACCGCGAGCACCACCAGGTCGAGGGTGTGCCGGGGCTTGACCTTCACCCAGGCGGCGCCCCGGCGGCCGGCGTCGTAGGGAGCGTCGGGCGCCTTCACCACGACCCCCTCCTGGCCGGCGTCGATCGCGGCGGCGAACGCCTCGCCGGCCCGCTCCGGGCCGTCGACCTCCATCCGGCCGACCAGCAGCGGCGGGTCGACCGCCGCGGCGAGCGCCGCCCAGCGCTCCCGGCCGGGCAGGTCGATCAGGTCGTCGCCGTCGACGTGCAGCAGGTCGAAGAAGTAGGGCGTCAGCACCGGCTCGCCGGTGGTCTCGGCGGCGGCGAGCACGGCCGGGGCGACCGGGGCGCGGCCGGTGGTGCTCGGCGTGGTGCGCCGGGCCGCCCGGCTCGACGTCTCCTGGAACGGCAGCGGCCGGCCCGTCGCGTCCAGCCCGATCGCCTCGCCGTCGAGCACCAGCTCACGGGCGGGCAGCGCGCGCACGGCGGCGACCACCTCGGGCACCCGGGCGGTGATGTCGTCGAGGCTGCGGGTGAAGACGGCGATGTCGTGGCCGGAGCGGTGCACCTGGATCCGGATGCCGTCGAGCTTGACGTCGACCACGGCGGGCGTGCCGGTGGCCGCCAGCGCCTCGTCGACCGAGGGCGCGCTCTGGGCCAGCATCGGCGCGAGCGGGCGGCCGACCTGGAGACCGAAGGCGGCCAGCGCCGACGCGCCGCCGTCGAGCGCGGCGACCGCGACCGCCCGCAGGTCGCCGGCGAGCAGCAGGGCCCGGCGTACGGCGGCGACCGGCACGTCGGCCGCCCGGGCCACCGCGTCGGCGAGCAGCCCCGCCTGGGCGCCCTGCCGCAGCTCGCCGCTGAACAGGCCGGTCAGCAGCCGCTGCTCGTCGGCGGTGGCTGCGGCGTAGAGCGCGCCGAGCAACTCCCGGCGGCGCGCCTGCGAACCCGGCCCACGCACGGCCGCGATCTCGTCGATGGCCGCGTCGACAGCGGCCACGGTCAGGGTCGGCTCGGCCGCCGGCGGCGGCAGGTCACGCAGGCTGGCCCAGCCCACCCCGGTCTGCCGCTGGCGCAGCTCGCCGGCCAGCCACCCCGCGCCGGCGGGAACCTCGTCGGGGTCGAGCGCCCGCAGCGCCTCGGCCAGCAGCTCCACCTTGGCCCGGCGGGCACGGGTGGCGCCGACGGCGGCGGAGGTGGCTGCCAGATCGAGGAACCGCACGGACCCCATCCTGCCAGCCACCCCCGACACCACCCGGGCATTGCCGTGCCCGGGTGGTGTCAGGCCGAGACCGGTTCCTCGATGCGGAGCCCGCGGGCGCGGACCTCATCGGCGACCCGGGAGAGCACCGTGTCGAGCGCGACCAGGGCGGCGGAGAGCTCGCCGAGCTGTTCCTTGAGCGTGTCCTCGGACCACGCGGAGACATCGACGTCCCCCAGAGCGCTGACGGCGGCTTCGAGCCGGCCCATCACCTCGTTCGTACGCATGTTCGAGAGGCTATAACAAGCCCGCGCCCGACACACCGCAAACTCCCACATCGGTCGGGAAGTTACGGTTCCGACACCTAACGCCCGTCGGCGGCGGCCTCGGCGACCTTCTTCAGCAGCAGCGCCTCGGCGAGGCAGACCCGGGCGAACTCGCCGAGGTGCAGGCTCTCGTTCGGGCCGTGCGCCCGCGCGTTCGGGTCCTCGACGCCGGTCACCAGGATCGCCGCCCGCGGGAACATCTCCTGGAAGGTGGCGATGAACGGGATCGAGCCGCCGACGCCGATGTCGACCGGGTCGGTGCCGTCCCAGGCGGTCCGGAACGCCGAACGGGCGGCGTCGAACATCGGGCCGGACGCGTCGATGACGCACGGGTCGCCGTCGTGCTCGAAGGTGACGGTCACCCGCGCGCCCCACGGCGCGTGCTTCTCCAGGTGGGCGCGCAGGGCCGCGTACGCCCGCTTGGGGTCGTCGCCCGGCGCGAGCCGCACGCTCAGCTTGGCCTTCGCCGCCGGGACCAGGGCGTTCGGCGCCTCGCCGGTGGCCGGGGCGTCGATGCCGAGCACGGCGAGGGCCGGCTTGGTCCAGAGCCGGTCGGTGATCCGCCCGGTGCCGATGAACTGCACGCCCTCGGCCAGCCCGGCCTCGGCCCGGAACCGGCCCTCCGGGTAGTCGACGCTCGCGCCCTCCCGGCCGACCAGGCCGTCGACGGCCACGTCGCCGGCGTCGGTGTGCAGGGTGGCCAGCAGGCGGACCAGGGCGGTCAACGCGTCGGGCACCGCGCCGCCGAACATGCCGCTGTGCACGGCGTGGTCGAGGGTGCGCACCTCCACGAAGCAGTTGACGATGCCCCGCAGCGAGGTGGTCAGCGCCGGCACGCCGACGTCCCAGTTGCCGGAGTCGGCGATCACGATGACGTCCGAGGCGATCTCGTCGCGGTGCTCGGCGAGCAGCCGCTCCAGCGAGTCGGAGCCGTACTCCTCCTCGCCCTCGATGAACAGGACGACGCCCACCGGCAGCGCGTCACCGAACGCCCGCAGCGCCGCGATGTGCGCCATGATGCCGGCCTTGTCGTCGGCGGCGCCCCGACCGTAGAGGCGGCCGTCGCGCTCCACCGGCTCGAACGGGTCCGACTCCCACAGCGACAGGTCGCCGACCGGCTGGACGTCGTGGTGGGCGTAGAGCAGCACCGTGGGCGCGCCGGGCGGGGCGGGCTTCCTGCCGATGACCGCCGGCTGACCGCCGGAGCGCACGATCTTGACGTCGAGGCCGCAGCCGCGCAGCAGCTCGGCCACCGCCTCCGCGGAGCGCTCCACGTGCGAGTGGTCGAAGCCCTCGAAGGCGATGCCGGGGATGCGGACGAGGCGTTCCAGGTCGGCCCGGACGCCGGGCATCTCCCGCTCGACGGCGGCCCGGACCTCGGACTCGGACATGATCGGTGTGGTCATGACCGGCATCGTATGCCGGCCTTACCGGACCGCACCGCCCGAGGCCGCGCCCATCCTGGTTAGGGCCGCCGCACGTAGTACCGGTCGGCGTCGTGCGGCAGCGTCGGCGCCCCGTCGACCACCACGTCGGCCCGGGCCTCGGTGCGGTCGGCGGCGAAGTGCGCCCGCTCCCCGAGGTGCCAGCGGCGCAGCTCCGGCAGGATCTCCGGGCCGTCGCGCCGCACGGCCCGGGCGAGCCGCAGCGGCGCCGGGGCGGTGACGAAGACCGCGATCGTACGGTCCGCCGCAGCCGCTGCCCGCGCCGCGCTGACCCCCTCGACCAGCAGGACCGGCGCGACCGGTACCGGCACCGGCCGGGGCAGGAACGCCCGACGGACCCAGCTGTACCGGCGGTACGCCCCCGGTCGCCCGGCGCGCAGCGGCGCGAGCACGCACTCCTCGAGGCGGGGCCAGAAGGTGAGTTGATCGTCCCACCCGTCGAGCAGGTCGTCGGTGTGCACCACGGGCGGGCACACCCCGCCGGGCAGGCCGGCCAGGGCGTCCGCGAGCCTGGTCGCGAAGACGCTCTTGCCCGCGCCGCTCGGCCCGTCCACCGCCACCAGCCGGGTCCGCCCCAACCGCGCCGGGCCGGCGAGCACCCGCCGGGCCAGCCGGTCGTACGCCTCGACCACCGCCACCACCACGGGCCGACGGTAGCGGGCGACCCGGACCGGCCCGGCGCCCCGGCCCGGTGTCCTGGCCCGTCGGAGGCGACAGCCGGGCGGGCACACCGTTCGGGGGTCGCCCGAACGAGCGGTCGTCGGGCGGGCCGGGGCGTTCGGCCGGCGGCGGCCGGGACCGGGCGGGATGATCGGCTGGTGTCCCACAGCGTGATGAGTCCGGGCGTCGAAGCCCTCCTGGAACAGGCCCGCGCCGGGGTACGCCGGCTGACCCCGCACCAGACCGTCGAGGCGGTCCGCACCGGCGCGTTGCTGGTCGACACCCGCACCGACGCGCACCGCCGGGAACAGGGCGACCTACCCGGCGCCATCGTGATCGACCGGTCGGTGCTGGAATGGCGGCTGGACCCGGCCAGCGCCTGGCGCATCCCCGAGGCCACCGGATACGACCTGCGGATCGTCGTGGTCTGCCGGCACGGCTACAGCTCCAGTCTCGCCGTGGCGAGCCTGCGGGCGCTCGGCCTGCACCGCGCGACGGACATGATCGGCGGCGTGCAGGCGTGGCGCGAGGCGGGGCTGCCCATGTCGGACCGGCCGGCCGACGTCCGCCACTGATCCCACCCCACGGCCTCGACCGCCACCCGCCCCGCGGCGGGAATCGGGCAGCGGGCCGGGTCAGGGGGCGGTGCGGGCGCTGGCGAGACCAGCCCCGCCGCGAGAATCGGGTGCGGACCGGGTCAGGGGGCGGTGTGGGCGCCGGCGGGACCTGCCCCGCCGCGAGGATCGGGTGCGGGCCGGGTCAGGGGAGGGCGGGGGCGCCGGGCGGGATGACGGGGAGGCGGGCCGGCGGGCCGGTCTCGACGAGGCGCCAGAGGGCGTCGGTGTCCAGGTGCTCCTCGACGAGGTCGCCGAGCAGGTCCAGGGAGCGCTCGCGGGCGGCGGCGAACGACGTGTCCGGCGCGACCCGGAAGCCGGTCCGGCCGGCCAGCCGGGCCGCCTCGGTCAGGAAGCGCCGGCGGAACCCGTCGGACTCGAAGGCCCCGTGCCAGTGGGTGCCGTGCACGGCGCCGACGACCGCTCCCTCGCCGCTGCCGTCGGCGCGGGTCAGCAGCGGGGTCAGCGCCGGGTCGGCGTGCGAGACGTACCCGTGGTGGATCTCGTAGCCACGGACCGGGACGTCGCCGGCGGTGCCGACCGACTGCCGGACGGTCTTGCGCGGGTCGAAGGTGACCTCGATCGGCAGCAGGCCCAGCCCCGGCACGCTCCCCCGCCGGCTCTCCACCGGGTCGTGGATGGCCCGGCCCAGCATCTGGAAGCCGCCGCAGATGCCGAGCAGCGGCCTGCCCGCCGCCGCGTGTGCCAGCACGGCGTCGGCGAGCCCGGTCTCCCGCAGCCAGGCCAGGTCGGCCACCGTCGACTTCGACCCGGGCAGGACGACGAGGTCGGCGGCGGCGAGTTCCGCCGGCTCGACGGTCAGCCGCACGCGTACGCCGGGCTCGGTGGCGAGCGCCTCGACGTCGGTGGCGTTGCTGATCCGGGGCAGCCGGACCACGGCCACGTCCAGCCACTCGGTGCCGCGCGGGGCGGCCGGCCGGCCGAGCACGCGCCCGTAGGCGAGCGAGTCCTCGGCGTCGAGCCAGAGGTCGAGCGCCCAGGGCAGCACCCCGTACGTCGGCCGCCCGGTGACCTGGCGCAGCATGTCCAGCCCCGGCTGGAGCAGCCCGAGGTCGCCCCGGAACTTGTTGATCACGAAGCCGACGATCAGCGCCTGGTCGGCCGGATCCAGCAGTGCGACGGTGCCGAACATCGAGGCGAACACGCCGCCCCGGTCGATGTCACCGACGACGATCGTGGGCAGATTGGCGTGCCGGGCCAGGCCCATGTTCACGTAGTCGCCGGCCCGCAGGTTGATCTCCGCCGGGCTGCCCGCCCCCTCGCAGACCACCACGTCGTACGCCGCCCGCAACTCGGCGAGCGCCGCGTACGCCGTCTCGGCCAGGCGGGGCCGCAGTGTGCGGAAGTTGCCGGCGGTGACGGTGTCGACCGCCTCGCCGAGCAGCACCACCTGACTCGCCAGGTCGCTTCCGGGCTTGAGCAGCACCGGGTTGAACCGCAGGTCGGGGGCGAGCCCGCAGGCCGCCGCCTGCATCGCCTGGGCCCGACCGATCTCGCCGCCCCGGCCGTCCGCCCCGACGACCACGGCCGAGTTGTTCGACATGTTCTGGGCCTTGAACGGCGCCACCTTGACGCCGCGCCGGTGCAACCAGCGGCAGATGCCGGCGGTGAGCACGCTCTTGCCGGCGTCGGAGGTCGTACCGGCGACCAGCAGCCCGCCGCTCACCGGCCGCTCACCCGCGCCCCCGGGGCGAGGGCGCGGCGGACGACGGAGTTCACCACCCGGCCGACGGTCAGCGGGTAGGCGGCGGCGAGGCCGAGCGCGGCCAGCCCGACGGCGCCCGAGATCCGGGCGGCCCGCTTGAGGTGCCGCGCCTCGGGGCGGGGGCCGTCGCCGAGGAACGGACGCACCTCGGAGCGCCCGAAGTAGACGTTGCGCCCGCCGAGCCGCACGCCGAGGGCGCCCGCCATGGCCGCCTCGCACTGCCCGGCGTTCGGGCTGGGGTGGTCGTTGCGGTCCCGGCGCCACACCTGCCAGGCCCGGTCCCGGTCGCCGTGCGCGACCGGCGCGACCGCGACGGTGAGCAGCCCGGTCAGCCGCGCGGGCGCCAGGTTGAGCAGGTCGTCGAGGCGGGCGGCCGGCGTGCCGAACCGCGCGTAGCGGGGCGAGCGGTGCCCCACCATCGCGTCGAGCGTGTTCGCCGCCCGGTAACCGAGCAGGCCGGGCAGGCCCGCGACCGCCCCCCACACCAGCGGGGCGACGACGGCGTCAGAGGTGTTCTCGGCGACCGACTCCACGGTCGCCCGCGCCAGCTCAGGCTCGTCGAGCGCGGCCGGGTCCCGGCCGCAGAGGTGACCGAGCCGCCGCCGCGCCGCCGGCAGGTCGCCGTCGCGCAGGGCGCGGCCCATCACGGTGGCCTCGTGCCGCAGGGTGCGCCCGCCCAGCACGGTCCAGGTGCCCGCGGCGACCAGCACCGCCCGGGCCACCGGCCGGCGTCGGGTGGCGAGGGTCGCGGCCGCGCCGAGCAGCACCGGCGCACCGACCGCCAGCGCGGCGAACGCGGCGCCGGCGCCCCGGTCCGGGCGGTAGATCCGCCGTTCCAGGGCCGCGGCGGCACGGCCGAAACCTGCCACGGGGTGATACCGACGGGGGTCACCGAGCAACGCGTCGAGGGCGTACCCCGCGACCAGTCCCGCCGCGGTCGCCACCGGCGTCGCCTCTCGCACCCGCCACCACCTCCGGCCGGCCAGCCTAGCCGAGCGGCTCCCCCGGCCCCGGCCGGAGCGCCCCGTTCGACGGGAGCCGTTCGGCGAGCGCCACCCCGTGCAGGCCGCCCTCCGCACAGACCGTCCTCCGCACAGACCGTCCTCCGCACAGGCCACCCTCCGCACAGGCCACCCTCCGCACAGGCCACCCTCCGCACGGGCCGCCCGCCGCCGGTCCCCCAGCACCGGTCGCCCCGCACGGGCCGCCCTCCGCACGGGCCGCCCGGCGTCGGTCGCCCCGCGCGAGCCGCCCCGCGCGGGCCGCCGGTCGTCGGCAGCCGCGAAGTGGGGTGACCGTCGGCGCCGGGGGCGGGCCGAGGGAGACACGCGGGGTGACGACCGGCGCGGCCGGCGCCACCCCGCCCCCGTCGTGTCGCCCTCGGCCGAGGCGGTCAGGCGGTCAGGCGGGCTGTGGCACCCGGCCCCGGCTCCGGCGACCGCGCCCGTTCGGGGCCGCGCCGGCCTCCGTCTGCCCCGTACGCGGGCCCGCCGCGTCGACCTCCTCTGCCGGCGTCGGGTCGCCTTCGTCGGACCCGGGGTCGGCGGACCCCGAGTCGTCGGATCCGGGGTCGTCGGACGCGCCGTCCGCCGGGTCGTCGAAGGGATCGAGCGAGCCGTCGAACGCGGCGTCGGTCGGCAGCCCACGGCCGGGCCGGGACGCCCCGAAGTCGGGCAGCTCGAACTCCTCGTCGAGCGGGCGGTCGTCGGGCAGGGCGGGCGCCTCGCCGTCCGGCACCGGCTCGGTGGTCTCGCCGTGCACGCGGTGCTCGGCCTCCGCGTCCTCCACGGTGCTGGTCGTCATGCTCGGCCGGTTGCGGACGAACCGGCTCCGCCCCCGGGACAGGTCGTGCCCCACGGCGACCGCCTCCAGCTCGTAGAGGGTGCGGTGGTTGCCGGCGTCGTCGGTCCAGTCGCGGGTGTAGAGCCGCCCGCAGACCACCACGGGATCGCCGACCATCACCGAGGCGGCCACCCCCTCGGCCAGCTTGCGCCAGCAGTTGACGCGGACGCGCAGGCTGTTGCCGTCGACCCAGCGGCCGCTGTCGCGGTCGAGCCGGCGGGCCGTCGAGGCGACCTTGAAGTTGGCCACCAGCGTGTTGCTCTGGGTGGTGCGGCGCCACTCCGGGGCGGTCAGCACGTTGCCCACGATCGTGACGTAGGTGTCGAACATCGTCCCTCCAGGGGGAGATCGGGCTTGCCATCGCGAGTCGACTCGGCACCGAGCCTCGGCCCCCGACGGAGCCCGCGCCACCCCCGGCCGCCGACCTGTGGACAACCGGACCGCCTGTGGACAAACCCCTGATCAAGGTCCCGGTGTGCTAGGGCCGAGCGGCCCTGGGCCGCGTACGGCGACCGGATCATGATCGGGATGCCGGAGAGGTCACGTTCCGGACGGAAGGCGGCGGGGTATGGATTCGATCAACCGCACCGCCGACAGCACGACGAACGAGAGGGTCAGCGATCATGATGATGACCACCACCGCAACCGCATCCGTCTTCGGCCAGGTGCGGCGATGAGCGCCGTCGCCAACCCGGCCACCGTCGCGGAGTGCCTGCGGGTCGGCGCCGGGTTCTCCCAGGGCGACCGGAACTGGATCGCGGAGCAGTTCGCCACGCTGGACGCCCGGCTCGCCGGGTTCCACGCCGACGCCACCGAGCTGGAGGTGTCGGTCAAGGACCGGGAGGCCAAGGGCCAGAAGGTCACCCTGGAGTGCTGGATCGCCGGCCGGCAGAAGATCGTCACCACCTCCGCCGAGGAGGACCTGCACGCCGCGCTCAACGACGTCCGGGACGACCTGCGGCGCCGGCTCAACGACGCGAAGACCAAGCAGGAGCCGCGGCACAACAAGCACCTGCGGGACGTCAGCCCGCCGGCCCCCGAGGCCGAGACGCGGACCGACCCGGACACCGACCCGGCCCGCGCCGAGGCCGAGACGGTCTGAGACGTACGCCCGAGGCCCCGTCCGCCGGGTGCGGGCGGGCGGGGCCGGGCACCCGGCAGGCCGGACACCCGAAAGCCGACAGGCCGGGGAAGGAAGGCCGGGCAGCGAGGGAAGCCCGGGCAGCGTGAGGAGCCGGGCGGCGCGAGGAGCCGGACACGCCGGGGCTACCGTCCGGTAGCTTGCGGGCGTACGGTCGGTTCGTGGAACCCGACGTGCTGGGCCCGCCGTACGAGCGGCAGACGATCGACCTGGGCACCGACGACGAGGGACCGGTGGTCGCCACCCTGGTCCGTCGCCGGGCGGACCGCCCGACCAGGCGGGCCGTGCTCTACACGCACGGCTTCACCGACTACTTCTTCCAGGCCCACCTCGGCCACTTCTTCGCCGAGCGGGGGTGGGACTTCTACGCCCTCGACCTGCGCAAGTACGGCCGCAGCCTGCTGCCCCACCAGACCCCGAACTTCTGCCGCGACGTCAGCGACTACTTCCCCGAGCTGGACGCCGCCGCGAAGATCGTCCGCGAGGACGACGGGCACGACGTCCTGCTCGCGATGGGCCACTCCACCGGCGGCCTGATCATGCCGCTCTGGGCGCACGCGCGCCGTGACGCCGGCATCATCGACGGGCTCTTCCTGAACAGCCCCTTCTTCGACATCAACGCCCCCTGGGCCGTCCGCCGGCCGCTCGCCGCCCTCGTCGCGCCGCTGGGCCGCCGCGCGCCCCGGCGCGTCCTGCCGTTCGGGCTCGGCACCGTCTACAGCCAGAGCATCCACGCCGAGCACCACGGCGAATGGGACTACGACCTGACCTGGAAGCCGCTCGCCGGGTTCCCCGTCCGGGCCGGCTGGCTGAACGCCATCCGCGCCGCCCAGCGACAGCTCCGCGCCGGGCTGGACATCCAGGTGCCGGTCCTGCTCGCCTGCTCGACCCGGTCGTTCAAGGGCACGAGGTGGCACGAGTCGGCCGCCCTCGCCGACGCCGTCCTCGACGTCGAGCACATGGTGCGCTGGGCGCCCCGCCTCGGTCGGCACGTCACCGTCGCGCGCTTCGACGGCGGCATGCACGACCTCACGCTCTCCGGCCCCGCCGTACGCGAAAGGGTCTTCGAGGAGGTCGGGCGCTGGGCCGACGCGTTCTTCGACGCCGGGCCGACGACCCTCGACGGGGGGCGCCCACCGGCGAGCCGGCGGCCGGCCGACGACGTCGACCCGGCGGGCGCCCCCGCCCAGGGCGGCTGAGCCGCCCGCCGACGCGGCCTCAGCCGGCGGCGACGACCTCGCGGATGCGGTCGAAGGTGGCCAGCGGGTGACCGCCGTCGCGGGCCGGCAGGACCAGGCCGAGGCACCGCAGCCCCGCCTCGCCGTCGCCGGTCTGGACGCCGAAGACCGGCGCGCCGACGTAGCCGAGGGGCAGCCCGGTGGTGATCCGGACGCCGTCGCCCACCCGCGCGACCCGCTCGATCGCCACCTCCAGCGGCCGGGCGCCGCCCGCGCCGACCCCGTGGGCGAGGACGATGGCGGAACCCGGCTCCGCGCCGACGCGGGCGATCGCGTCCCGGTCGGCCGCGACCGGATCCGGCACCTGTTGGGTACGCCAGCGCCAGCCCGCCGAGTCGGCATACTCGTGCAGGCCGCCGGTGGGCATGATCGCGACGCCGAGGTCCGCCCGGTGCCGCCAGCGGGCGGCGAAGTCGGGCAGCGCCACGGCGTCGCCGGCCACCCCGGCCGGCTCGGTCACGCTGGCCCGCAGCCCGATCTCCCCCACCGGGGCGTGGGTGAGGGCGCCGGCCGTCAGCAGGTACTCCCGTCCCTGCACGCTGAAGAGGAACGCGGTGCCCTCGTCCCGGCCGCCGTCGGCGGCCTCGCCGTCGGTCCGGCGGATGGGCAGGATCGCGCGGCCGAGGAGCTGGCACAGCTCGTAGGCGACGTCGTTCTCGGTGTCGGGGTCAAGCAGCACCAGCCGAGGGTACGACCCGCCGGTCCGGCGGCCGCGCGGACGGCGGAACCGGGGTGACCACCGGCGGGCGTGCGTGCGACCCTGATCGTCGACGTGGGACGCCACCACCCGTTCCACCGGTCACCCGGTGGGCGGCGGTACCCTTCTGGCGCGACACGTACGCCGCGCGCCCGTAGCTCAGCGGATAGAGCAGGGGACTTCTAATCCCAAGGCCGCAGGTTCGAATCCTGCCGGGCGCACAGACACCTCTTCCGACCGAACGATAGGCCGTACTTCGATCTCGCGTGCCTGAACGCGCCGCGTGGTCCCTGGTGGTCAGCCATGGCGCCGACGGTCTGACCACGCGCCGCCCGGCCCGGAAGCTCAGCCGTCGCCCTCGACCACCCGTGCGCCGCGCTGACCGGCGGCTACGACCAGCGCCGCGGCGGCCGAGACCAGCGCGAAGCCCGCCGCCGTCGCGAAGGCGACCCGGGGCCCGTGGTGCTCGCTCACCCAGCCTCCCGTGGCGACCCCGATGGTGCCGCCGAGACCGACCGCGCTCGACACCCAGGTCAGTACCTCGGTGCGACGCGACGCGGGAGCCAGGTCCGCGGCGTGGGTGAAGCCGGTGGCGAAACTGGGGGCGAGGAAGAGACCGGTGACCAGCAGCCCGACGGCGAGCGCCGGGAAGGGCAGGACGGTCAGGGACGCGCAGCCCGCGAGGAGCCCGGCCGCTCCGATCACCAGCCGGTGGCCGACCGGCGCCCGCCACGACCGTGCACCGTAGCCGAGGCCGGCGATCAGGCTGCCGAAGGCGAGGACCGCCAGGAGCGGGCCGGCCCAGGCGCCCCGCCCCGCATTCTCGGCCAGCGCGAGGGTCGCCACGTCGACCGCGCCCAGGAGCGCGCCGATGCCGAGGAGGGCGAGCAGCACCGGCCACACCCCCGACACGGAGTCCGCCGACGCCTGGCCCGTCGCCCGGCGCACCACGGGCGGCGTGGAACTCCGGTGCGACCACAGGACCGACAGGCCGGCGGCGGCCAGCGCCGCCGCGATCAGCACGCCCGCCGATGGCGCGATCGCCGCCGCGACCGACGTGACGACGATCGGCCCCACGACGTAGATGAACTCGTCGACCACCGACTCCCAGGCGAACGCCGACTGGCGTACGGCCCCGGTGGTCAGGTGGCTCCACCGGGACCGCACGATCGCCCCGACGTTCGGCATCAGCAGCCCCGCCACGGCGGCGCAGCCGATCAGGACGGCCACCGGCGCGCCGCCGACCGCGGCGAGGACGAGGCAGACCAGGGCGGCCGGATAGCCGACCAGCAGGACCGGCAGGACGCGGCGCTGGCCGGCCCGGTCCATGACCCGGCCGAGGACCGGCGTCGCCACCGCGCCCGCGAAGACGTACGCCCCGGCGACGACGCCGGCGTCGGCAAATCCCGACCGGGACTGCACCAGCAGGACGATGCCGAGGGAGACCATCGCTATCGGCAGCCGACCCACGAGGCCCGCGACGGTGACCGTGACCGCCCCCGGGCTGCGCCACAACACGGAGTAGGCCGTCATCCCACCGAGGATGCAGGCTTCCGCACGACCGATCAAGCGGGCTGCGGGTCGGCGGTCCCCACGCCGTGGACGTCGCCCCGGTGGCCGGCCCGCCTGCCGGCGAGGAGGAACGCCACGCCGAACGCGGCGACCGCGAGCAGGACGTGCGGGTAGGAGCTGACGAAGAAGATCACCCCGCGGGCGGAGTGGAAGCTGTCCGCTCCCGCGTCGACGGCGGTCTCGAACGGGTGGGACGGCACCAGCCACTGAACGAACCACTTCCACGCCTCGGTACGCGGGGCGGTGGCCGAGCCGAACTGCGCGAACGTGCCGGCGGTGACCGCCACTGCGGCAACCGTCACCGCGCCGAGGAACCCGAGGACCAGGCGACGACGGACGGCCCCGCGCAGCAGCCCGGCGACGGCGGCGAAGCAGAGCAGCCAGGCGACCCAGCTCGCCACCATGCCGTAGGGCTGGCTGCCGAACTCGTAGCCCATCTTGGACACGGCATGACTGCCGCCCACGGCGTCGAGCAGGAAGCCGACGCCCGCCCAGGCCGCGACCACGGCGATCAGGCACAGGCCCAACGACATCGGCCGCACCGCCGACGTGGACCGCCGGCCGACCAGCCACCCGGCGAGCGCGGCCACGACGACGGGGACGAGGGCGACGGCGCCGATGAGGAGCCGGGCGGTCAGGCCGCCGTCGTCGATGATCGGCCGCTCGCCCTCGGCCTGCGCCTGGTAGACGCCGTACCAGGCCCGCTGGATCATGGCGAGGCCGAGCAGGTACGCCGACAACGCCGCCGCGACCGCGACGATCCGTCTCGCGCCGAACGGCGCGTACGCGACGGTGCCCGGGGCGGCCGCGAGGCTCCCGCTGAAGGCGAGCATGCGCCAGTGGCGGACGACGGGACGGGCGGTGTCGTCCCGGGCGATGGTGGCGACCTCGGCGGACCATTCGCGCATCAGGTCGGCGCGCTGCTCCGCCGGCCACCGCCGCGCCGCGAGGCGGAGCAGCCAGTGGGCCAGCGGGTCGACGGTCACCACGCCGGCCTCGCCTGGGCCGATGCGGTGGTGTCCGCGATGGTGGTGGTGGCGCGCAGCTCGGCCAGCGCCGCCCGGGCGTGGGTGACGCCCTCGGCGGTCAGCTGGTAATAGCGCCGGACCGGCCGGCCCGCCTCGGCCGGGTCCTCCTCCTCCCACCGGGCGGTCAGCCAGCCCGCGTCCTGGAGCCGGGCGAGCACCGGATAGAGCGTCCCGCTGGCCACCCCCGTCTGCTGCATCAGTCGCAACCCGTAGTGCTCGCCGCTCGGCTCGTTGAGCAGCACGGCGAGCACCTTGGCCACCGGAACGGTGATTCTCACTCCCATACTCGGAACTCTACATAGCCCCAGGGCCGAGAGTCTACATAGGGTGAACCCGAGCGGCCACGCCGGAACGGCGGCGGCGAGGGCGGGCCGCGACGGCTACGACACTCGCGGGACGGTCACCGGAGCCGGACGTCGAGCTCGGGGAAGTCGTACCAGGTCAGCGCGAACGACGATCCGGCCGGCGGGACCACCGGGTAGACGGCCCAGCTGTCCACCTGCTCGCCCGGCCTGATGCTGAAGGACTCGCCGGCCCGGGTGGCGGCGCACCAGGTCCGCTCGGGGCGCACGGCCCGGCCGTCCGACAGGGTGACCTGGGAGGAGACCAGGTCGACGGCGGCGGTCGGGCAGCTCACCGGCCACCCCACCGGCGAATCGTTGCGGTACCTGATGTTCAGCCGCAGCTTGCCGTCGGTCGTCTCCGCGCTGACCAGCGTGACGCTCATCGAGGCCCGGTCGTAGATGACCTCGTCGAGCCGGTACGTCCGCGGCGCGCGCCGCTCCCCCGACGACTCGGACGGGGTCGGCGCCCCGGACGTGGCCGGCGACTCCGGCCGGGCCGCCGACCCGGTGGGGCCCGGACCGGCGTCACCGGACCCGGTCGCGGGGCGGCCGGTGACGGCGGTGGAGTCGGCCTGCCGGGACGCGCCGCGGTCGGCCAGGTAGGCGCCGCCGAGGGCGCCCACGACGGCGAGGCCCGCCGTCACCACGACGACACCCAGCAGACCCACGTACCTCTTCACGGTCGCTCCCGGCGGGTGAGTACGGCGATGCCGTGAACGTAGCACCGACGTCGAAACGGACGGTGCCGGTCACTCTCCGGCGACCGGCGGGGCGACCGGTCGGCGAATTGGCCGGGGCGACCGGTCGGCGACCCGGCCGCGTTGACCGATCGGCGACACGGCGCGCACCGAGGGTGATCCCGAGCCGGCCCTCGTGTTATTCTCCGGCGTCGATCTCCGCCGCGCGGACCCGGACCGGGTCGTTGTCGCAGAAGGACGCCTCTTCCGATGCCGGCCGTTGCCGCCCCGAGCACGTCGCCGACCACGCTGGACACGCCGGCCGGCGGCGCGTTCGCCCTCATCTTCACCCGGCTGCCGGCGCTGCTGCGCCTGACGTGCGGCCTGGTCGGCGCGGTGGTGGCCCTGTCGGTGCGCACCCCGCCGGTCGAGCCGGCGCTGCTCCTGCCGGCCGTCGGGGCGCTGACCGCCTGGTCGGTCTGGTACGCGTACCGCGCGCTGCGGCACGGCGTCGGTGGCATGCTGGTGGCCGGCGACGTGGCGGCCACCACGGCCACGTGCCTGGCGATCCCGGTGCTGGTGGCGCCCGAGGTGCTCCCCGGCGAGGCGAGCTGGATCGCGGTGCTCGCCAGCACCACGGTGATCAACACGCAGGCCACCGCCCCGGCGCGCTGGTCGGTGCCGGCGGGGCTGCTGGTGGCCGGCGCGTACGCGGTCGGGGCGCACGCCGCCGGCAACCCCGACGAGGCCACCGCGCACGCGGCGACGCTGCTGGTGCAGACCGGCTGCGCGGCGGCGATGACCGCGATCATGCGCCGGCGGATCGGCCGGGCCGACGCCGCCTTCGGCGCCGACCAGCGGCTCACCCGGGAGGCGTTGATCGCGCGTACCGCCCGGGAGGCGGAGCGCCGGCAGAACCGCGACCTGCACGACACCGTGCTGGCCACGCTGACCATGGTCGGGCTGGGCGCGGTCGCCGGCCCGTCCGCGGCGCTGCGCGGGCGGTGCGCCGCCGACCTGCGTACGCTCGCCGCGCTGGCCGACGCGCGGTCGACGCCCGCCGACGGGCCGGTGCCGCTGGACGAGCGGCTGCGGTCGGTGCGGGCACGCCTGCCCGAGCTGCCCGTCGCCGCCGAGTTGACCCCCTGCGCGGTGCCGGCGCCGGTCGCCGAGGCGCTCGCCGAGAGCGCCTACGCCGCGCTGTCCAACGTGGCCCGGCACGCGCCCGGCGCGACCGCCGCGCTGCGGCTGGCCCGGATCGACGGCGCCGTCGTGGTCGAGGTCGCCGACGACGGCCCCGGCTTCGACCCGGCGGGCGTCCCGGCGCACCGGTACGGGCTGCGCGAGTCGGTACGCGGCCGGATGTCCACGGTGGGCGGGCGGGCGGTGGTCAGCTCGCGCCCCGGGGCGGGCACCCGGATCCGGCTGGAGTGGCCCGGTGGCGACTGAGACGACGGCGCCGCCGGCCACGGCGGTGCCGGCACCGCGTACCCCCGGAAACGGCGGACCCCCGGCGGACGCGGCGGCGGCCGTCGCGGACGCCTCCGACCGCGGCGCCCGGGTCGTCGCGGTGGTCATCGCGCTGGCGTGGCACGCGGCGATCGCGTTGCCCGCGGCACTGGGGGCCCGGACGGAGTTCGCCGCGCCGGCGGTGGTCCTCGCCGGCTGGCTGCTCGTCGCGGCCGTCGGCGTGCTGGCCGGCGTGCGGCTGCTGCGCGACGCGCCGCTGCCGGCCTGGCCGGTGGCCGCGCTGCTGCTGGCCGTCGACGCGGCGGTCTTCGGCGCGGCCGGCGACCGGCAGCTCTTCGCCGCCGCGAACTGGGTGTGGGGCACGCTCGGCTGGTTCTTCGTGCTGGCGGTCTGGGGCCGGCGGGTGGCCGGGCTGCTCGCCCTGCTGGGCGCGCACTCGGCGATCGCGCTGGCGGCGGTGCTCGCCCACGGCGCGACGGCCCCCGCCGACCTGGCCCGGTACGCGATGTACGTCTACGGCACCGCGACGCTGCCGGTGGCGGTCTTCGTCGGCGCCACGACGATCGCCACGCTGGCCCGGCAGCGGGCCGCCGCGGCCTCGGCCGCCCACGCGGCGACCGCCGAGCGGGACGCCGCCGAGCTGGCCCGGCGGGAACGGCGCGAGCGCCTCGCGCTGGTCAGCGGGGCCGCCGGGGAGGTGCTCGCCGAGCTGGCCGACGGGCGGGCCGACCCGGCGGACGCGGACGTGCAGCGGCGGGCCGTGCG
>NZ_JBSGDY010000008.1:0-79918 GCF_053602615.1 Micromonospora sp. NPDC004336 | reverse complement strand
AAGTCCTACCCCTACCTGGCCGTGACCCTCGACGAGGAGTTCCCGCGCCTGCAGGTGATGCGGGGCGCCAAGCGCAAGGGCGACGATCCGGGCACCCCGGGCGGTCCGGGCGGCGGCGGGGACTCCGGCGGGGGCGGCGACTCGGGCGGCGGCGGGGGCGGCGGGAAGTGCCAGTGGAACGGCCGCACCGTGAAGTGCTACGACGACCTGCTCGGGTGGTTCAACAACGGCGACGGCTGCTACTACAAGCTCACCGATCCGCAGCCCGAGGCTCCCGAGGGCAAGCAGTGGTACACGCGCACCTGCAACGGTGGCGCCCTCGGCACCCAGGTCAACGTCCTGCGGGACACCCCGCCACCCGGCTTCGGCGCGCCGCCCGACCCGGAGGAACTCGCCCGGCGGGCCCTCGCCAAGATCACCATCGCGGCGCCCCCGATCATGGTCGCCCCGCGCCGCAGCAAGGGCCCCGGACTGGTCGGCCTGCCCGTCTGGATGTGGGGCAGCAGCGACGAGCCGAAGTACTTCGGCCCGAAGCAGGGCGCGTCGGAGACCGACCGGGGCCTGACCGTGGAGATCACGGCGACGTTCGACCGGATCGTCTGGGACATGGGCAACGGCCGGACGGTCACCTGCGCCGACGCCGGCACCGAGTACGCGGCCGACGGGCTGCTCGCCGGCCGTCCCTCCCCCGACTGCGGCTACGACAGCGGCTACCCGAAGGCCGGCAACTACCGGGTGCGCGCCACCACGTACTGGACGGTGACCTGGCGTGGCGGCGGCGAGAGCGGCGTCATCCCCCTCACCCGGACGACGAACACGGTGCCGGTCCGGATCAACGAACTACAGGTGGTGTCCGAGTGAGCGCGAAGAACGAGCCCGGCCGGCGAGCCCCGGCCGGTGGCGCAGGTGCACCGCCCCGCCGCGCCGGGGCCGGTCGCCCGCAGTCGCGGACGGAGGGGGACCGGTGAGCGTCGCGACCCGTGACGGAACCGGACCGGTTGACGCGCCGGTCGCCCCGCCGAAGGTGGTACGGCAGCGCCGCACGCGGCCCGGGCTGCTCGGACTGGCGGTGCTGCTGATCGCCCTCGGCGGCCTGGGGGCGGCGTTCGCGGTCACCTCGGTACGCGCCACCGGCACCTACCTGGCGATCGCCCGGCCGGTCGAGGTCGGCCGGCAGATCGCTTCCGACGACCTGGTGCCGGTGCAGGTGGCCGGCGGCCAGGGGCTCGCCCCGGTGCCGGCCGGCCGGCTCGACGAGGTGGTCGGCAAGCGGGCCGCCGTGTCGCTGACCCCCGGCACCCTGCTGACGATGTCCCAGCTCACCGACGACCCGCTGCTCGGCCCCGGGCAGCAGCAGCTCGCGCTCGGCCTCGGGCCCGCCGAGGTGCCCGCCCGCGAGCTGCACCCCGGCGACAAGGTGCTGCTGGTCAGCACGCCGGACGACAACGACACCCCGGCCGGCGCCGCCACCCGGTTCGAGGCGACGGTCATCGACACCGCGACGTCGGACGACGCCGACGAGGTGGTGCTCTACCTGGCGCTGGCCGTACGGGACGTGCCGGCCGTGGTGGCCCTGTCCGCGCGGGATCGGATCGCCGTAGTGCTGACCGAGGCGGCCTGAGCATGGCCATCATCGCGCTGGTGTCGGCGAAGGGCTCCCCGGGCGTGACCACCTCGGCCCTGGCCTGCGCCCTGACCTGGCACCGGCGGCTGGTGCTCGCCGAGTGCGACCCGGCCGGCGGGTCGGTGCTCGCCGGCTACCTGGGCGGCGCCCTCGACGGTCCCCGGGGCATCGGCGAGCTGGCGGTCGGCGAGCTGCGGGACGGCAGCCTGGAGAAGGCGTTCTGGTCGCAACTGGTCGACCTGGACGCGCCCAGGCGGGAGCGGCTGCTGCTGCCCGGCGTCGTCGACCCGGCACAGGCCGGCAGCGTCACCCCGCTCTGGCAGCGCTTCGCCGACTTCTTCGGCAGCCTGGAGCACGGCGACCCGCCGTACGACGTGCTCGTCGACTGCGGCCGGCTGCACGTCGTCGGTCCGCCGTGGCCGATCCTGCGCGCCGCCTCGGTGGTGCTGCTGGTCAGCCGCGCCCGGCTGCCCGAGCTGTCCGGCACCCGCGCCATGGTCCGGACGATCGAGCGGGACTTCGCCGAGCACCGGGTGCCGCCGGGCAACCTGCGGCTGCTGCTGGTCGGCGACGGCCACGGCAGCGGCGAGGTGAGCAAGGCGCTGCGGCTGCCGGTCGTCGCCCGGTTGCCGCACGACCCGCGTACCGCCGACGTGCTCAGCCTGGGCGGCACCGTGCGGGCCGGTCGGCCGCTGATGCGCGCGGCCGGGGCCCTGGAGGTGCCGGTCGGGGCGCTGCTGGAGCGGCGGCGCGCCCGGCTGGCCTGGCCCGTGTCGCAGGGGGTGCCGGATGCGCTTTGAGCCCGTCTCCGCCGACCCGCGCCGGCAGCCGGCCGGCGCCACCACCGCCCTGCCGGCCGGCGCGAGCACCGCCACGCCGGCCGGCGTCACCTCCACCGCGCCGCCGCTGGCCCCGCCCAACGGGCGGCACCACCAGCCCCTCCCGCTGCCCGCGCCCCCGGCCGGGCCGCCGCCGCAGCCGCCGGCCCGGGCCCGGGTCGACTTCCAGGTGGTACGCGAGCTGCGCCGCGAACTCAGCGAGCGGCTCACCCGGTGGCAGCGCGGCCGGGAGTTCACCGTCGACGAGGAGGACACCGAGCGCGCCCGGCTCGCGGTGACGGTGGTGGCCGAGTACGCGGACGCGGTGCGCCGGGCCGGCACCCCGATGGCGGCCGGCGAGGAGCGGCTCCTGCTCGACCAGGTCACCGCCGAACTGGCCGGGCTCGGCCGCCTCCAGACGCTGCTGGTCGACGACACCATCGAGGAGGTGCACATCCTCGGCTGCGACCAGGTGCGCGTCACCCGGCACGGCGGCGGGGTGGACTGGGTCGAGCCGATCGCCGACAGCGACGACGAGCTGGTCGAGATCCTCCAGGCGGCGGCCCGCCGGGCCGGGGCCACCGAGCGCTCGCTGTCGACCTCGAAGCCCACCCTCGACCTGCAGTTGCCCGACGGCAGCCGGCTGGCGGCGGTGTTCCTGGTCAGCCACCGCCCGTACGCGGTGATCCGCAAGCACAACACCCTCGACGTGAGCCTCGACGACCTCGCCGGCGGCCGGGGCGACCTGGACGAGATGATCGACCCGCTGGTACGCGACTTCCTCCGCGCGTCGATGCGGGCCGGGCTGAACATCATGGTGGCCGGCCTCGCGGGCGCCGGGAAGACCACGGTCATCCGCGCGCTGATGAACGAGATCCCGGTCGACGAGCCGTACGTGCTGCTGGAGGAGAGCCGCGAGCTGCTGCCGGCCCGCCGCCGTCACAGGCACCGGGCGGTGATGAGCTTCGAGGCCCGCGAGGGGCACGGCGAGCGCGGGCCGGACGGCCGCCCCGCCGGCGAGGTGAGCATCGCCGACCTGATCCCCGTCTCGCTGCGGATGGGCGTGCTGCGGATCATCGTCGGCGAGGTCCGGTCCCGGGAGATCGTGCCGATGCTCCAGGCCATGACGACCAGCCGCGGCTCGATGTGCACCATCCACGCGCGTACGCCCGCCGGGGTGAGCGAGCGGATCATCGAGCTGGCGCTGGCGCACGGCCGGGAGATGACCGTCGACCAGGCCCGCCGGATGGCCGGCAACGCGCTCGACCTGATCGTCTACGTCACCGTCGAGGACGAGACCGCGATCGGCGGGCGCAAGCACCGCTTCGTCTCGCACGTCGAGGAGGTCATCGGCGTCGGCGACGGCAACCGGATCACCACCACGCAGGTGTTCGGGCCGGGCCCGGACGGGCGGGCGGTGCCCCGGCACCTGCCCGAGCGGATCCGCGCCCAGCTCCTGCGGGTCGGCTACGACGCCCGGCTGCTCAGCCGGTGGATCGAGGCCGGCACCGGCGCCTGGCGACGGCCCCGGCAGACCCGGCTCGGGCGGCGGTGAACGGAGATGCCGGTCGACGTCGAACTCGTCGCGGTGGCCTCCGGGGCCGCCTGCGTGGCCGGGCTGCTGCTGGCGGTCGTCGCGCTGGTGGGCACCCGCCGGCCGCCCGCCCGGCCCGGCGCGGGCCGGGGGCTGGACCGCCTGTGGAAGGGCTCCGGCGCGACCCCGCGTGAGCAGCGGGCGCACCAGGCCCTCCTGGTCGGCGCCCTGGTGGCCGGCGCGCTGGCCTTCCTGGTGACCGGGCTGCCGGTGGTCGGACTGCTGGTCGCGGTGGCGGTCCCCGGCACCCCGTGGCTGTTCTCCGTGGGCAGGGCCGAGCAGCGGGCCATCGCCCGCATCGAGGCCGTCGGCGAGTGGACCCGCCGACTCAAGGACGTCTCCGCCACCGGCCAGGGCCTCCAGCAGACGATCATCGGCACGGTCGCCACCGCGCCCGAGGAGATCCAGGAGGAGGTACGGCTCCTCGCCGCCCGCCTCCAGGCCGGCTGGCTGGCCCGCTCCGCGCTGCTGGCCTTCGCCGACGAGATCGGCGACCCGGTCTGCGACCAGGTGGTGGCAGCGCTGATCCTGCACGTGACCGACCGGGGCGAGCGCCTCGGCGACGTGCTCGGCTCGATCGCGCACGCGGCGGCGGCCGAGGTCGCCACCCGCCGCGAGATCGAGGCGAAGCGCACCCAGCCCCGCTTCGCGGTCCGCTTCCTCACCGGGATGACCCTGGCCACCGTCGCGTACGGGCTGCTCAACACCGAGTACGTCCGCCCGTACGGCACGCCCTTCGGGCAGCTCGTGATGGCGGCGCTCGGCGCGGCCTTCGTCGGCCTGCTGACCTGGGTGCGGTCGATGAGCCAGCCGCGCCGGCCGGCCCGCTTCCTGCCCGCCCCCGACCCGGAGGAGGTGCTGGCGTGAGCGCGAGGAGCGAGCCTGCGAGCCCCGCAGTCGCGAACGAAAGGCAGGCCCCCGCGAGCGCGAGGAGCGAGCTCGCGAGCCCCGCAGTCGCGAACGAAAGGCAGGCCCCCGCGAGCGCCAGGAGCAAGCCTGCGAGCCCCGCAGTCGCGAACGAAAGCCAGGCCCGCGCGAGCGCGAGGAGCGAGCCTGCGAGCCCCGCGGTCGCGAGCGGGAGGTCGGTCCGGTGAGCGTGGTCCTCAACTGGCAGCTCGCGGTCGCCGTCAGCGGCGGGGCGGCGGTCGGGCTGGGCGTCTTCCTGGTGGTCCGCGAGCTGGTGCCGGCCACCCCGGCGCTCGGGCCCGCGCTGCGCCGGCTGCACCAACCGCCGGGCGCCGGGCAGCTCACCACCCCCGCCGACCGGCGGCTGGAGTGGCTCACCGGGCTGTCGCGCTGGCTGCGGCCACCGCACCGGCAGCTCGCCCTGATCGACCGGACCCCCGAGCAGTACGCCCTGTCGATGCTGCTCTCGGCGCTGATCGGGCTCGCCGCGCCGACGCTGCTCGGGGTCACCCTGCTCGCCGTCGGCGTACGGCTGCCGGTGGTCGTGCCGGTGCTCGGCAGCCTCGGGCTGGCGCTGCTCTGCGCGCTGGTCGCGCACCGGTCGGTGCTGGACCGGGCGGACAGGGCGCGCGACGAGTTCCGCCAGGCGGTCTGCACGTACCTCGACCTGGTCGCCCTGCAACTCTCCGCCGCGCACGGGCCGGTGCAGTCGCTGGAGCGGGCGGCGGCGGTCTGCGACGGCTGGGTCTTCGACCGCATCTCCGAGTCCCTGCGGATCGCGCAGATGCAGATGCACTCGCCCTGGGACGAGTTGCGCGACCTCGCCGAGCGGATCGGCATCCCGGAGCTGGGCGACGTGGGCGCGATCATGCGCTCCTCGGGCAGCGAGGGCGCGCAGGTGCACGAGACCCTGCGCAGCCGCGCCGACTCGCTGCGCGACCAGATCCGCACGGACAACCTGGCCCGGGCCGAGGGGGTGACCAGCCGGCTCGACATCCCCGGGGCGCTGCTCGTCTTCGTCCTGCTCGGCTTCGCCGTCTATCCGTTCATCGCCCGCCTGTGATCCGACCCCGAGAGAAGGAGCACGTCATGTCCGTCATCACCTATCTGCACGTCGCGCTGGCGGCGCGCCTGGCCGAGCTGCGTCGCGACGGCGAGCGGGGCGACAGCCCCGTACCCACCGCGGTGATCATCTTCGGTCTGGTCGCCGTCGCGATGGCGGTCACCGCCGCCGCCCTCGCCTCGGCCAACGACTGGATGAGCAACATCCCGAAGCACCAGGACCCGAAGTAACGCCGGGCCGTGCGCCGAGCAGACTCCGTCCCGGGGCGCCGGGCGGCCACCGCCGCCCGGCGTCCCGTCGCGGCCGTCGCCCGGCGCCGGATCACCGCCGGCGTCCGGCGCGGGATCGACGCCGGCGGCCGACGGCTCGCGGCGGGCGGGGCCGAGCGGGGCGCCAACCCGGTCGAGTTGGCGGTGGCGCTGCCGGCGATCCTCCTGCTGCTCTTCGCCTCGATCCAGACCGCCGCGTGGTTCGTCGCCCGCTCCACCGCGTTGAACGCCGCGCAGAGCGCGGTCAACGCGCAACGGCTGCACCAGGCGCCGCCCGGCTCCGGCGAGGCTCGCGCCGTCCGCTTCCTGCGCGTCGCGGGCGGCTGGCTCGTGGACTGGGACGACCCCGGCCCGAGCTGCGAGACCAGCGCCACCGAGGTGACTTGCACGGTGCGCGGCCGGTCCCTGTCGGTCGTACCCGGGGTCGACTTCCCGGTGCGCCAGACCGCGCACGGGACGGTGGAACGGTGGACCACGCCGTGAGCCGGACCGCCGAGCGGGGCTCGGTCTCGATCGAGGTGGCGGTGCTCGCCCCGGCCTTCGTCGCGCTGATCGTGCTGGCCGGCGTCGCGGGGCGTACCGCCGTGGGGGCCGAGGCGATCGACGCCGCCGCCCACGACGCGGCCCGCGCCGCCTCGATCTCCCGGGACGCCCGCACCGCCCGCGCGGAGGCCCGGCAGGCGGCCCGCCGGCAGCTGGACTGGCGCGGCCTGAACTGCGTCGGCGCTCCGGAGGTGACGTTCAGCGGCGCGGTACGTGGTCGGGCCACCACCTTCGACGCGGCGTTCCGCAGCCCGGCCGGGCAGGACGCCTCGGTGACCGTCCGGATCGCCTGCACGGTCTCCTACCAGGACCTGCACCTGTCGGCCCTGCCGGGAATGCCCGCCGGCACGCGGGTGTCGGCGAGCTTCACCTCGCCGCTGGACCGCTACCGGAGCCGGGGATGATCGCCCGTCGCCGCCGGCTGCCCGGTCACGACGACGGGCGGGTGAGCGTCTTCCTCGCCGTGGCGATGGTGGGGATCCTCGCGGTCATCGGCATGGCCTTCGACGGCGCGGGCCAGTTGCGCGCGTTGCAGCGCGCCGACAACCTCGCGGCCGAGGCCGCCCGCGCCGGCGGCCAGGCCATCGACCGGGCCACCGCCATCGAGGGCGGGCCGACCCGGATCAACCGCCCGCAGGCCCGCCGGGCCGTCGCGGACTACCTCGCCGCGGCCGGCGCCACCGGCCACACCGTCAGCTTCCCGAGCGTCGACGGGGAGACCCGGGTCCGGGTACGGGTCACCGTCACGCACCGCCGAGCCATGCTCGGCCTGTTCGGCTTCGACGAGACCGTCACCGTCTCCGGCGAGGCGACCGCGCGGCCGCTCACCGGGGCACCGTAGGAAGGGAAGGCAGCCATGGCCGCATCGGGGCGTTCCGCCGTACGGCGGACCGGACGCATCCTGACCGGGTTCGGCGCGCTCGTCGTGCTCTGCGCGGTGCTGGCCGGCGCGCCGGTGGCGCTGCTCGCCCTCGCCGGCAATCCGCTGCCCGACCACCTGCCCACCGTCGCGGAGATCGGCGCGGCCCTGACCAGCCGCGACGACGGGAGCCTCTTCCTGCGCGCCCTGGCGCTGGCCGGCTGGTTCGGCTGGGCCACCTTCGCCTTCTCGGTGCTGGTGGAACTCTGCGCACAGGCGCTGCGCCGTCCGGCGCCCCGGCTGCCCGGGATGAGCCGCCAGCAGCGCGCCGCCGCCGCGCTGGTCGGTTCGGTCGCGCTGATCGTCGCGGCCAGCCCGGCGGCGAGCGCGGCCACGGCGGTCGCCGGCCCGTACGCCCTGCCGGCGCCGACCACGGCGGCCGTCGCGACCGTCGCGGCTCCGGCGACAGCGGCGGGCCCGGCGGAAACGGCGACCACGGCGGCCGTCGCGGCTCCGAGGGCAGCGGCGGCGGGCCCGGCGGAAACGGCGGCTCCAAGGGCAGCGGCGACGGCTGCGACACCGGCGGCAGCGGCGGCAGCGGCGACGGGTCCGGGGGCAGCGGCGACGGCTGCGGCTCCGGCGAGTCCGGCGGCAGCGGCGAGTCCGGCGGCAGCGGCGGCGGGCCCGGGCGACCGCCCGGTGGCGGGTCCGGCCGACGGCCCGGCGGTGTACCGGGTGGCCCGGGGCGACCATCTGGGCACGGTCGCCGAGCGCTACCTGGACGACTTCGGCGACTACCGTGAGCTGGCCGCGCTGAACCGGATCGCCGACCCGGACCGGATCCACCCGGGCCAGTTGCTGAAGCTCCCCCAGGAGGCCGAGGACCGGGGTGCCCGCCGGCACGCCAACGGCCGCCTCGTCGCCCGCCCGGCGCCGGCTCCCCGGCCAGCGCCCGAACAGGGTGCCCCGGAGCGGACGACGCCGGCCCCACCGGCGGAAGCGCCGGCCCCGGCGGCGGAGGCCCCGGCGCCCGGCGACGACGGTCCTACGGTGACGGTCGGGGCGGCCCGGCCCGGCGAGCCCGACCGGGTGAACCGGCCGCTCGCGGTCACCGCCGTCCTGGCGGTGGCGAGCATCGTCGGCGCGCAGATCGGCGCGGTCCTGGGCCTGCGCCGCCGCCCGGCCCACGTGCCGGCGGGCGCGGCCCGCACCGGAGCCGCCCGCCGCTCGGGCACCGGCAGGACAGGGCGCGCGGGCACCGGCGAGGCGAGGCGCTCAGGCACCGGCACAGCGCGCCGCTCAGGTACCGGCGAAACGGGCCGCTCAGGTACCGGCGGCGTGGGGCACGGCGGGGGCGGGCACGCGACCGGCCGCCCGTCCGGTGGGACGGGCGTCGGCGCCCAGGCGCGGGCGCATGCCGAGGCCGTCGGCGACATCCCCGTCGGCCGTCATCGCCGCCCCTGACGCGTCCGCCACGTCCACCCGGTCCGGCCAAAACGTGGCCCCTGACGCGTCCGCCACGTCCACCCGGTCCGGCCAGGACGTGGCCCCTGACGCGTCCGCCACACCCACCCGGTCCGGCCAGGACGTCGCGGACGCCGTGACCACCCGGAGCATCCGGTACGCCGGGACACCGGCACGGACCGACCCGCCGAATCCGGTCCGGTCAGGACGTCGCCGGCCTCCTCCGCGACCGGCGGTCAGGGAAGGCGGGCCTCCAGCATGCCGTCCACGACGCGGGTCGGCAGGATCTGCTGGTCGTTGCCGGACGGCCCGTGCACGACCTCGCCGCCGTTGAGGCGGAACGTGCTGCCGTGCCAGGGGCAGACCACGCACTCGTGCCCGTCGACCTCACGCACCTCGCCCTGCCCGAGCGGGCCGCTCTGGTGCGGGCACCGCTCCAGCATCACGGTGACCTCGTCGCCGTGCCGGTAGAGGATCACCGAGACGTCGTCGATCTCCCGGGTGATCAGCTTCCGCTGCGGCAGGGCGGCCATGTCGGCGAGCGCGTGCCAGCCGTCGCTCATCCGGTGCAGCTCGGAGATGCTCTGGTTGACCTGCGCGCCCTGCTTGTACGCCAGGTGCCCGCCGATGTAGGCCCCCATGCTCGCGGCGCTGAGCCCGAGGAAGCCCAGCGTACGGCCGAGGTTGTGCCGGCCGGACATCCGCGCGGCGACGGAGCCGGCGTAGAACGCCAGGCCGACGCTGTTGGAGGCGGCGTGCACCAGGCCGATCCGGCGCTGGTCGCGGGCGAGGGCAGCCCAGTCGTTGAGCCCGGCGACCGCCGCCGGCAGGGCGCTGACGGTACCCAGCGCGCACAGCGTGGTGGCCGCCCGACGCTGCCCCGGCATCAGGTCCAGCACGGCGGTGCTGATCCACGCGCCGACCGGCACCTGCACCATCGCCGGATGCAGCGGGTGCCCCAGCCACACGCCGTGCAGCAGGTCCCTGACCCGCTGCGGACGGAGGGTCGCCTGGACGGCGCGCTGCAGCCGGTCGCCGATCCGGTCCAGCCCGGAGGCCTGCTCGATCTTCGTCATCAGTGCTCGCACCCGTACCGACTTCCCGGCAGGAGCGGCCGCAAACCGGTCGCCGGTGACGGATCCGCAGCCGTACGTGACGAGGCACCTCCCGGCCCGCAACCGGACGCGCGGCACGTGGCGACGTGGTGAACGCCCGCCCTCACGACCGGCGCCGGCCCGCCGACGCCCCCCCCCCCCGCAACGAAGATCCGGACAGCTTCCCGGAAAGAGTGGCCTCGGCACCGCTCGGATACCACTCTTTCCGGGAAACTGCGCGACCGCCCGAACGCCCGAACACCCGACCGCCCGACCGCCCGCTCGACGCCGGACGGGGCACGCGACGGGCGGGGGCGTCAGGGGGTCGGTGGGGTCCAGCGGTCGTGGTGGATCGCCTCGGCCAGGGGGCGTTTCTGGCGCCAGCCGTGCCGGGCCAGGTCGGGTACGCGCTCGAAGTGGGTGACCGGGCCGACGCAGAGCCACGCCACCGGCCGGACGCCGTCGGGGATCCCGAGCAGGTCGGCGAGCCACGGCTCCCGGTAGAAGGACACCCAGCCGACGCCGAGCCCTTCGGCGGTCGCGGCCAGCCAGAGGTTCTGGATGGCGAGGCAGGCGGAGTAGAGCCCGGTGTCGGCGATGGCGTGCCGACCGAGCACGGCGGGGCCGCCCCGGGCCGGGTCGTAGGTGACGACCACCGACAGGGTCGACTCCAGCACGCCGTCGATCTTGATGCGGGCGAACCGTTCGGCGGCCTCCCCGTCCAGCGTGGCGGCGAACGTGGCCCGTTCGGTGTGCACGTGCTCGTGGAACCGGCGCCGCAGTTCCGGATCGCGGACGACGACGAAGTCCCAGGGCTGGGAGTAGCCGACGCTCGGCGCGGCGTGTGCCGCCGCGAGCACCCGGTGCAGCGTCTCCTCCGGCACGGGCGCCCCGGTGAACTGGGCGCGTACGTCCCGGCGGAGGTGGATGACGTCGTACAGATCCAAGGCAGGCTCCCGCTGCGCTCGGCCCACGCCCCGGGCGTGGGCACCTGACGCGAGGCCGGTCTTCGGACTCCCGGATCGTCGCCTGGCCGCCCGCCTTCCCAGCCCGTCGGCCAGTGGCTGCGCTTTCGCGCGTGGACGGTGGCTCCCCGGTCACCGCGGCGGGCCCGTGCCGGATTCGCACCGGCTTCCCGATTCTCCCCGCTCGCGCGGGGCACCTCACATGATCGTGCCGTCCGGCATGGTAGCGGGACCCGCCACGCGTCGCCGCCGGCCGGGGACCACCCGGCCAGCCCGACGACGGCCAGAGACCGCCAGGCCAGCGCCACCGACAGGCGGCGACCACCCGGCCGGCGCCACCGACAGGCGGCGACCACCCGGCCAGCGCCACCGACGACAGGCAGCGACCACCCGGCCGGCGCCACCGACAGGCAGGGACCACCCGGCCAGCGCCACCGACAGGCAGGGGCCGCCGGGTCGGCGTGGGAATCCGGTCGCGGCGCGCGTCGTGGAAGAGCACCGTGGTCCGGGTGTACGCGCTCGCCTCCCGTCCCCTGCCGGCCGGCCACCCGGCTGCCCGGCCGACCGTCGCCCTCGGCCGGCCCCGGGCCGTGCCGCCGCCCCTGCTGATGCTGCTGGGTATGCTCTCGACCCAGGTCGGGGCGGCCATCGCCAAACAACTCTTCGGCAGCACCAGCGCCGGCGGCACGACCACGCTGCGGCTCGGCTTCGCCGCGCTGATCCTGCTGCTCGTGGCCCGGCCCGGGCTGCGGCTGGGTTGGCGCGCCGCCGGCCTGGTCGGGGCGTTCGGGCTCAGTCTCGCGCTGATGAACCTCGCCTTCTACGCGGCCCTGCACCGGGTGCCGCTCGGCGTCGCCGTCACCATCGGGTTCGCGGGGCCGCTGCTGGTCTCGCTCGCCGGCAGCCGCCGCGCCGCCGACGTGGCGTGGGCGGCCCTGGCGGGCGGCGGGGTGCTGCTGATCAGCGGGCTGGGCGGCGCCGGGCTGGACCGGGTGGGGCTGCTGCTCTGCGCCGCCGTCGCGGTCGGCTGGGCCGGGTACGTGCTGCTCGGCAAGGCGGTCAGCGCCCGGGTGCCGGGCAGCCGGGGCCTCGCGCTGGGGATGGCCGTCGCCGCGCTGGCCGTCCTGCCGTTCGGGGTGGCGGACAGCGGCACGGCGCTGCTCGACCCGTGGACCCTCGCGCTGGGCGTCGCGGTGGCGCTGCTGTCGTCGGTGCTGCCGTACTCGGCGGAGCTGGCCGCCCTGCGCCGCATGCCGGCCCGGGTCTTCGCGGTCCTGCTCAGCCTGGAGCCGGCGATCGGCGCGCTGGTCGGGCTGCTCCTGCTGGGCGAGCTGCTGGCCTGGCCGCAGGTGGTCGGGGTGGCCTGCGTGGTCGGCGCGGCGCTGGGCGCGACCCTGGTCGGCGGCCGCCTCACCCCCGGGGAACGCGACGCACGCCGGACCGCGCGGCCGGTGAGCTGACGGCCCTGGCGCCGCCGGCACCGCCGGGGGCATGCTGTCCCGATGGGCGTACGGGTCGAACGCGACGGGCCGGTGACCACGGTGATCCTGGACCGGCCGGCGGCGCGCAACGCTGTCGACGGGCCGACGGCCCGGGCGCTGGCCGACGCGTTCCGCGCCTTCGAGGCGGACGGCGACGCGGCGGTGGCCGTGCTCTGGGGCGCGGGCGGCACGTTCTGCGCCGGGGCCGACCTGAAGGCCATCGGCACGCCGAGCGGCAACCGGGTGGAGCCGGCGGGCGACGGCCCGATGGGGCCGACCCGGATGGCGCTCGGCAAGCCGGTGATCGCCGCCATCTCGGGGCACGCGGTGGCGGGCGGGTTGGAGCTGGCGCTCTGGTGCGACCTGCGGGTCGCCGAGTCCGACGCGGTGCTCGGGGTGTTCTGCCGGCGCTGGGGGGTGCCGCTGATCGACGGGGGAACGGTCCGGCTGCCCCGGCTCATCGGCGAGAGCCGGGCGATGGACCTGATCCTGACCGGCCGGCCGGTGCCGGCCGAGGAGGCGTACGCCATGGGGCTGGTGAACCGGCTGGTCGCGCCGGGCGAGGCGCGGGCGGCGGCCGAGCGGTTGGCGGCCGAGATCGCCGGGCATCCGCAGACGTGTCTGCGCAACGACCGGGCGGCGCTGCTCGCCGGTGCCGGCCTACCGGAAGCGGCGGCGCTGGAGGTGGAGCTGGCGTACGGGATGGAGTCGCTGACCGCCGACGCGGCGGCCGGTGCGGCCCGCTTCGCCGCCGGCGAGAGGTGAGGAAGGGCCCCTTCCCAACGCTATGCGTGGGGAAGGGGCCCTTCCTCACCTCGGAATGCGTCAGTTGCGGTTGATGGTGAACGTCGAGGTGGTGTTCTGGATGTCCACCGCGTTGTTGCTCAGCCGCAGGTTGTTGAAGGTGACGGACCCGACGGCCGGCCCCTGCCCCGCCTCCGGCATCGGGTTGGCCCAGATGCCGAAGCCGGACTTCGCGTCGTACGCGTCACCGCTCTTGCGGGCGCCGCTGATGGAGACGTTGGTGAAGACCGTGTCGGTGATCGGGAACTGCGGCTGCCCGCCGACGTAGTTGGTCTGGAACATGATGCCGCTGTAGGTCGGGTCGACGATGTCGACGTCGCTGACCCGGATGCCCTGGAACACCTTCGAGGCGGAGAAGATCCAGATCGCCGGGAAGGTCTGCGCGCCCCAGAAGTGCCCGCCGGCCCGGACGATCGAGATGTTCTCGAACCGGGTGGGCGGGCTCGCGCCGAAGCCGTTCATCGGGTAGCCGAAGTCGAGCGAGCTGATGGTGATGCCGGAGTAGACGAGCGTGTCCGCGATGTAGATGTTGCGGAACGTGTTGCCGTAGCCGCCGTAGACGGCCACGCCTGCGGCCCGCCAGGTCAGCGTCGAGGTCAGGTTCTCGTAGATGTTGTCCTTCATGTCGGCGCCGCCCGCGTCGATCGCCGAGAACAGCGCGAAGCTGTCGTCGCCGGTGGCCCGGGCGTCGTTGTTGCTGACCAGGTTGTTGGTGCTCCCGTTGGTCATGTTGATGCCGTCGGCGAACATGTTCCGGATCCGGGAGTTCTTGATCGTCATGTGGTCGGTGTTCGCGCCCCAGTAGAGGCACACCATGTGCTCGTTCCAGATGTTGTCGATCACCATGTTCGACACGTTGGAGAAGTCGAACACCTTGCCCGGCCCGTCGATGCGCGAGGTGTAGTTGCCGAAGTAGGCGAAGTTCGCGAAGGACGATCCGGCCGCCGAGTTCTCGGCCCGGAAGCCGATGTCGGTGTTGTCCTGGCCGGACGGGGCGTTGAACCGGGTGTACCAGGGTCCGGCGCCGGTCACCTTGACCGCCTTGCCGTACACCTGGAACTTCGACGCGGTGGAGTAGTTGCCGGCCGGCAGGTACACCCCGACGAGGTTGCCGGTGGTGTCCATCCGCACCCGGTCCAGGGCGTTCTGCACGTCGGAGTGGGTGAAGCCGGTCGGCGTGGCGTAGCGCGCCGGGTCCGGGTTCGCGATCGGCGCCACCTGCTCGGTGTTGATGAAGTCGATGGCGTACGTGGTGGTGTTGGCCGGGTCCTTCTGGAGGCGGATCTTGCTACCTGCCGGCACGGTGGAGTTGAGCATGACGTTGGCCTCGTCGTAGATGTGCCGCGGGCCGCCCGCGCTCGGCGAGTTGCCCGGGCTGGCCTCGTTGCCGTAGAGCCAGGCGTACCGGGACGTCAGGTCGATGGCCTTGTGGAACGTGCCGTTGACGTAGATGTTCAGCGTCGAGTTGATCCCGCCGCCGCCCGGCGCGTCCGGGATCGAGAAGCGGGTGACCAGGGTGTTGGTGCTGGCCCGGGTGGTCCACTCGACGTAGCTGCCGGTCGAGTTGAGGGTCACCGCCCGCCGGCCGGACGCCTCCCCGGCGAGGTCGCCGACGGTCCGGTTCGGCCCGACGACGCTGGCGCCGCCGCCGACCACGCCGTCCTCGGCCTCGTACATGTCGTACGGCATGTTGGCGCCGCGCCCCACGAAGAGCGCCCGGTCGCTGGTGTTGTTGCCCTGCTTGACCGGCAGCTCGTTGCCGTCGGCGGCGAGCACCACTCGGACGGTGTACTTGCCGTTCGCGGCCGTCCAGGTGCCCAGGTTGACCGGGCCGACGGTGACCCCGGCGTTGATCACTCCGGAGTACGAGCCGGTCAGGGTACGCGCGACGGTGCCCGCCTCGTTGAGCACGGTGAGCGTGATGCCGTGCGCGCCCGACGCGGAGGCCACGCTGCCGGCGTTGCGGATCGACACCGAGAAGGTGACCGTGTTGCCGGCCGCCGGGGTGCCCGGCGACCAGGCGACCGCGGCGGCGACCAGGTCGGAGCTGGCGACCGGGCTGACCACCAGCGGGCTCGGGTTGGTGTAGCTGTTGTTGGTGTCGTCCTGCTCGACGACGGTGTTCGACTCGTCGACCTTCGCGCTCAGCGGGTAGCTGCCCGCGTCCCGGTTGCCGATGTTGGCGGTGACCGTGGCCGAGGCGCCGGCCGCCAGGCCGCCGACCGGCGCGGTGCCCACCCGGTTGGTGCCGAGGTAGAAGTTGACGTTGGTGGTGCCGGAGACCGCCGAGCCGGCGTTGCGGACGGTGGCCGCGAGCGTGACGGTGCTCGTCTCCACGGGAGCGGACGGGCTGAACGACATGCCGGTCACGGTCAGGTCCGGGTTCGGCGCCGGGGTGCCGATGACCTGGAACTCGGCGACCTGCCCGGCCGGGGCGCCGGTGTTCGAGGCGATCGAGAGCCGTACGTCGGCCGCCGCGCCGGAGACCGGGATGGTCACCGTGTTGCCGCTGGCCGGGCTGAAGGCGTAGTTCGCCGCGCCGACCAGGGTGGTGAAGGTCGAGGAGCCCTGGTCCCGCCCGAGGACTGTGATGTTCTGGGTACGCGCCCCCCAGGCGGAGTCGGGGTTCAGCTTCAGCACGATCTGGCTGAGGGTGGCGTTGGCGCCGAGCTGCACGGTCAGCGTGCTCGGGTTGCCGTTGCCCTCCCAGTAGGTGGCCACGTCGTTGTCGTTGGCGTTGGTCGCCACGAACGTGTGCACGTGACCGGAGGCGGTGATCGGCTTGCCGACCGCCAGGTTGCTGCCGACGGGCGGGTTGCCGGTGCCGGTCCGGGTCACGGTGTTGCTGTTCGCCGACTGGTTGCCGGCCGCGTCCCTTGCCCGGACCTGGTACGAGACCGTGGCGCTGTCCGGCTGGCTGTCGGTGTACGTCAGCGTGGAGCCGTTGACGCTGCCGCGCAGCGCGCCGTTGGCGTACACGTCGTAGCCGGTCACCCCGACGTTGTCCGTGGACGCGGACCAGGTGAGCCGGATCTGCCCGCTGGCGGGCTGGGTGTACGCCAGGTTGCCCGGGACGCTGGGCGCCTGGGTGTCGGGGTTCCCGGCGGCGCCGTAGACCTCGACCTCGGAGAGTTGGGCGGCCGGCCAGCCGGTGTTGCCGGTGACCTGCATCCGCACGTACCGGGTGCTGGTCGCGGTGAAGCTGACGGTGACGGTGTTGCCGGTGGCCGGGTTGAAGGTGTAGCCGCCGGACGCCTTCAGGGTGGTGAACGACGATCCGTTGGTGGAGCCGAGCACCGACAGCGTCTGGGTGCGGGTCTGCCAGTCCGACGAGGGCGGCAGCTTGAGCACCACCCGGTCGACGCTGACGGTGGCGCCGAGGTCCGCCTGGATCCACTGCGGGAAGGCGTTGTTGGCGCTCTCCCAGTAGGTGGCCGCGTTGCCGTCGTTGGCGTTGCTCGCCACGTAGTTCTGGTTGTGGCTGCTGGCGGTCATGGTGGCGGAGAGCCCGGCGAGCAGGGCCGCGCGGGCGGCGGTCGCGGCCGGGTCCGCCGGTGGCGCGGCGGCCGCCGGGGTGACGGCCGGGACGGCGGCGAGGAGCAGCCCGGCGAGCACGCCGGCGAGCAGCCGCCGGTTGGCCGGGCGGGTCGACCGGGGGACGGGACGGGGCGCGCCGACCGGCGCGGTCCCGGATCTGGTGCCGTTTCTGGACATGGGTCGCTACACCTCTTTCGGGGGTGGGGTGCGGGTGCGTTGCCCGGTGACGGGCGCAGGGGTACGCCCGTCGTGCCGCGACAGGTGGGGGACGGTGCGGGGTGATGTCGGGGCGGCGCTGCGCCGGGCCGCCCGGACCGGGGTGGCCCCCCGCCGGGACGGGCGGGGGCCATCGGGCTAGCTGGAGTGGACCTCGAACTCGCTGAGCTGGCCGGCGGGCCAGCTGCTGTTGCCGGTGAACGTCAGCCGCAGGTACCGCTGGCTGGTCGCCGCGAAGGTCACGGTGACCGTGTTGCCGGTGGCCGGGTCGAAGGTGTGGCCGGCGGACGCCTTCAGGGTGGTGAACGACGATCCGTTGGTGGAGCCGAGCACCGACAGCGTCTGGGTGCGGGTCTGCCACGCCGAGGACGGCGGGAGCTTGAGCACGACCCGGGACACCGTCCGGTCGGCGCCCAGGTCCACCGTCAGCGACTGTGGGAAGGCGTTGTTGGCGCTCTCCCAGTAGGTGTTCGGGTTGCCGTCGACCGCGTTGGCCGCCACGTACACGTCGGTGTGGCTGGTCGCCGCGGCCGGCCGACCGAGCGCCAGGTTCCCGGTCGGCGGCGGGGTCGTCGGCGGCGGGGTCGTCGGGGGCGGGGTGGTGGGGCCGCCGCCGTAGACCTCGAACTCGGAGAGCTGCGCCGCCGGCCAGCCCGTGTTGCCGGTGACGGTCAGCCGGACGAACCGGCGCTCGCCGGCCGGCACGCTGATCGACACCGTGTTGCCGCCGGCCGGGTCGAACGTGCGCCCGGCCGATCCGGCGAGGGTGGCCCACGAGGAGCCGTCGGTCGAGCCGAGCACCGACAGCGTCTGGGTCCGGCGCTCCCAGCCGGCGGGCAGCTTCAGCACCACCCGGTCGACGGTGCGTGCCGCGCCCAGGTCGACGGTCAGCGACTGCGGGAACGCGTTGTTGGCGCTCTCCCAGTAGCTGGCCGCGTTGCCGTCCACCGTGTTCGTCGCGACGTAGTTCTGGTTGGTGCTCGTCGCGGTCACCGGCCGCCCCTGCGCCAGGTTGCCGCCGGTCGGGGGCGGCGTGGTCGGCGGGGGCGTGGTCGGGGGCGGGGTCGTCGGGGGCGGGCTGGTGGGGCCGCCGCCCCACTGCGGCTCCGGCCACGGCCCGCAGTACGGCGTCGACGTGTACCAGCCGGAGTTGCCGGTGCCCTGGGTGATCTGGAAGCCGCTGCCGACGCAGTTGTGCATCGGGTTGGCCTGGGCGATCCCGGTGGCCCGCACGTTCGTGAAGGACACCTGGCTGGGCGCCTGCACCTGGAGGGCGTACGTGCCCGCGCCGTCGATCCGTACGTTGTCGAAGCTGATCCCGCTGGTCTGCCCCTCGATCCAGTGCAGCGCCGCGTACGAGCTGTCCAGGATGTCGGTGTCGGTGACGTTGACCGCCGCGCCCTGGATGGGCTCGTTGAGCGCGGAGAACCAGATCGCGCCGACGCCGAAGCGCCAGTTGTAGTCCGAGTTGCCGTTGCGGATCAGCGTGTTGCGGGCGACGGTGATCGTCCCGGAGACGGCGGTCGGGCCGGTCACGCCGGGATAGCGGTTGGCGACGTGGATGCCGCCGCCGTTGGTCACCGAGTCGGCGGTGACGTTGTCGGTGATCTTGATGTCCCGCCCGCCGTAGGTCACCAGGTGGTTGGCGAGGATCGTCACGCCGATCGTGTTGCGGGTGAAGGAGTTGTTCACGTTCGGCACGCTCTGCGCCCACATGGCGAGGGCGTCGTCGCCGGTGTTGCGTACGAACGTGTTGGTCACCGTGGAGTTGGTGACGCCCCAGTGGAAGTTCACCCCGTCGGCGGTCTGGTCGAGGATCCGGCTGTTGCGGATGGTGAAGTTGTCCATCGGGCCGTCCATCCAGGCCCCGACCTTGGTGTGCTGCATCCAGACGTTGTCGACCACCGAGTTCGACATCGCCCCGCCGATGGCGTTGACCTGGTCCTCGTCCACGCGTTCCCGGATGTCGCCGATGATGGCGAAGTCGCGCAGCGTGACGTTGCGGCTGGGTCCGCCGGCCTCGTGCGGCCGGATCTCGCCGCTGTAGCCGCCGCCGGGGACGTACTTGCCGTAGATGCCGGCGGCCCGCTTGCGGTCGGTCGGGTGCCGCCCGCCGAGCACCGAGTACCACGGTCCCGCCCCGCGCAGCGTCACCCCGTCCACGACGACGTGGTCCCAGAGGGTGAACGTGCCGGCCGGGATCCAGACGGCCCGGCCCTGGGCCCTGCCGGCGTCCACCGCCGCCTGGAACTTCGTGGTGGAGTCGGTCGCCCCGGTCGGGTCGGCGCCGAAGTCGGTGACCACGTCGAGCACGCCGGACGGCTTCGCGATCGGGGCACCCACCAGCTCGAAGTCGGCCAGGTCGATGGTGAAGGTCGGCGACTGGGCGGTCGAGGAGACCTGGAGGCGGATCTTCGTGCCGGCCGGGTACGTGGTCCCGAGCATGGCCCGGGTCTCGTCGTAGAAGTGGTGCGGGTTGGTGTCGCCCGGGTTGTTGTTGAACGGGTATCCGCCGTAGTACCAGCCGTACCGCGAGGTGACCGGCACCGCCTTGACCAGCGCGCCGTTGGCCCGCAGGTCGATGCTGGCGTCCCGGCCGGTGCCGGCGGCGCTGTCCGGCAGGCTGTAGCGGAAGGTCACCGCGTTGGCGGGCGCGGTCAGGGTGAACTCGACGTACTCGCCGACGGCGTCGAGGGTGACCGCCTCGCGGCCGGAGGCCTCGGACGGCAGCGTGCCGTAGCGGCGGTCCGGGCCGATCCTCGTGCCGGTGTGCGCGACCTCCTCCGCCTCCTGCTCGACGAACGGGACGGTGGCGCCCCGCCCCGGGATGTCGAACGGCGAGAGTCCCGCCGCGCGGGCCGGGGTCGCGGTCGTGGTCAACGCGACGACGGAGATCGAGGCCGCCGCGAGGGCGGTTGCGGCGAGGGCGGCGAGCCCCGCGCGGATTCGGTGTCTTCGCTGGTGGTGCGGGGTGATGTGGTCGGCCATGAGCGGCGCTCCCTTTCCTCAGGTGGCCAGGTCCCCCGTGTCGTGCGGTGCGGTGCGCGTACCTCCCTGTCGGCTCGGCCCGGCGCGGGCCTGCGGGTGGGCGGTGCCGACGGCCGGGACGGGCCGCCGGCACCGTCGGGGTCGAGCCGGTTCCGACCGCGCCTACTCGCGCGGCCGTCGCGGCGCCCCGGGTGTAAGGAAGGGCCCCTTCCCTACACCCGTAGCCAGACGGCGGTGTCCGGCGGCAACCGGTCGTCGTCGAGCGGCCCGCTGGCCAGCAGCCGCTCGGTGTGGGGCGGCAGCGGCACCGCCGTGTCCGAGAGGTTGACCAGACAGGCGAAGCCGGGTTCCCGCCGGAACGCGAGCACCCCCTCGGGGGCGGGCAGCCAGCTCAGCTCCCCGTCGCCGAGGGCCGCCTCGGCGCGCCGGACGGCGAGGGCGGCCCGGTACAGCTCCAGCATCGAGTGGATGTCGCCGCCCTGGGCGCGGGCGGTGCGGTCCTTCCACTCGGCCGGTTGGGGCAGCCAGGGCGCCGCCGTCGCGTCGTCCGGGCTGAAGCCGAACGGGGGCGTCTCTCCGGACCAGGGGATCGGGACACGGCAGCCGTCCCGGCCGGGATCGATACCGCCGGAGCGGAGGTGCATCGGGTCCTGCCGCAGCTCACGCGGGATGTCCTCGACCTCCCAGAGGCCCAGTTCCTCGCCCTGGTAGACGTAGGCGGCGCCGGGCAGCGACAGCGACAGCAGCGCGGCGGCCCGGGCCCGGCGGGTGCCCAGTTCCAGGTCGGTGGGGGTTCCCTCGCGCTTGGCGGCGAAGCTGAACGTGGTGTCCGCCCGGCCGTAGCGGGTGACGTGCCGGGTGACGTCGTGGTTGGAGAGCACCCAGGTGGCCGGCGCGCCGACCAGCGCGTGCACGCCCAACGTCCCGTCGATGCTCTCCCGAAGCGCCGAGGCGTCCCAGGCGCAGCCGAGGAAGTCGAAGTTGAACGCCGTGTGCAGCTCGTCCGGGCGCAGGTAGTTGGCGAACCGCTGCCGGTCCGGCATCCACACCTCACCGATCAGTGCCCGGTCGCCGGGGTACTCGTCGGCGATCCGCCGCCAGTCGCGGTAGATCTCGTGCACCCCGTCGAGGTCGCGGAACGGGTGCGGCCGACCCGGCAGCGTCTCGGGCAGCGTCCCGTCCTTGACCAGCAGGCCGGCCGAGTCGATCCGGATGCCGTCCACCCCGCGGTCGAACCAGAACCGGAGGATGTCCTCGAACTCGGCGCGCACTCTGGGGTGGTCCCAGTTGAAGTCCGGCTGCTCCGGGGCGAACAGGTGCAGGTACCAGTCGCCGGGGGTGCCGTCCGGGTTGGTGGTCCGGGTCCAGGTCTCGCCGCCGAACTCGCCGACCCAGTCGGTGGGCCGCTGGTCGCCGTTCGGGCCCCGGCCGGGGCGGAACCAGAACAGCTCCCGCTCGGGGGCGTCCGGGCCGCCGGCGAGCGCCGCCTGGAACCAGGGGTGCGCGTCGGAGCAGTGGTTCGGCACCACGTCGACGATGCTCCTGATGCCGAGCGCGTGTGCCTCCGCGATCAGCGCCTCCGCCTCGGCCAGGGTGCCGAAGACCGGGTCGATGTCGCGGTGGTCGGCCACGTCGTAGCCGGCGTCGGCCATCGGGGAGGGGTACCAGGGGCTGAACCAGATCGCGTCGACGCCGAGCGCGGACAGGTAGTCCAGCCGCGACCGGATGCCGGCGATGTCGCCGATGCCGTCGCCGTCGCCGTCGGCAAAGCTACGCGGGTACACCTGGTAGATCACCGCTCCACGCCACCACGGACCTCTGTCTGCTCTGGACACGGGCACCTGCTTTCTGCGTCAGTGCGTCGGCGGGTTCGCCGGACCTTGATGTGTCCCGGGCAAACAGTCGTTGTTCGCCGCGGAAGGTTGCGCCGGGGGCTATCCCTTGAGGCTGCCCGTGGTGAGGCCGGACATGATGTTCCGTTGGAAGATCAGGAAGACGAGGACGGTCGGGATCGCGGCGATGACCGAGGCGGCGACCACCACGTTCATGGGCGTGCCGCCCGAGAAGGCGTAGATGCCGACGCTGACCGTCCGGGTCTCGGGCGACGGCATGACCAGCTTCGGCCAGAGGAAGTCCTTCCAGACCGCGGTCACGGCGAAGATCGAGACCACGCCGAGGATGGGGCGGGACATCGGCAGGACGATCGACCAGAGCGTGCGCAGCGGGGTCGCCCCGTCCATGAGGGCCGCCGCCATCAGCTCCTCCGGGATCGAGTCGAAGAACCGTTTCAGGAGGAAGACGTTGAACGCGTTCGCGACCAGGGGCAGCCAGATCGCGAACGGCGAGTCGAGCAGGTTGACGTGCAGGATCGGCAGGTCGATCACGGTCACGTACTGCGGGACGATGAGGACCATCGCCGGGATCATCAGCGTCGCCAGCATCAGGCCGAGGATCACGTTGCCGAAGATCGGCCGGAGCTTCGACAGGGAGTACGCCGCGGCGGTGTCGAAGACGAGTTGGAACAGCACCGCGCCGGCCGCGTAGTAGAAGGTGTTGAACAGCAGCTTGGCGAGGTCGAGGTTGTTCCACGCCTCGACGTAGTTCTGCGGCTGCGGATCCTTCGGAAACAGCGACGGCGGGGTCTGCGCGATCTCCTGGCCCGACTTGAGCGCGCCGGTGACCATCCAGTAGAGGGGCCCGAGGAAGACGAGCGTGAAGCCCGTCACGACGACGGCGAGCAGCGCCCAGTAGATCACCCTGCCGCGTCCCCGCCTGAGCTGGGCGGGGGAGACGAGTGTCCGGGTCCCGGAGTCCTGTGCCATTCCGCGTCCGTCCTAGTCCTGTTTCGCAGTCAGCCGCACGTAGACGGCGGAGAACCCGGCCAGCACCACGAGCATGATCACGCCGAGCGCGGCGGCGCCGTTGAGGTCGTTCTGGAAGAAGCCGTGCTGATAGATGAGGTACGCGACCGAGGTCGCCGAGTCCTCCGCGCCCGCGCCGTTGGCGAGGATCAGCGGCTCGATGAAGAGCTGCATGGTGGCGACGATCTGGAGCATCGCCAGGAGCGCGAGGATCAGCCGGGTCTGCGGGATGGTCACGTGCAGGATCCGCTGCCAGATCCCGGCGCCGTCCAGCTCGGCCGCCTCGTAGAGCTCGCCGGGGATGTTCTGCAACGCCGCCAGGTAGATCAGCACCGCGCTGCCCATGTTCATCCAGGTCGACGCCAGCACCATCGCGGGCATCGTCATGTCGGGGGACTGCATCCACTGCGACGTCGGCAGGTGCAGCGCCTTGAGGATCGCGTTGAGGAGTCCCGCGTCGCTGGGGTCGTACGCGTAGAACTTGAACAGGAAGAGCGCCGAGGCCGGCGGCAGCATCACCGGCAGGTAGACCAGGATCCGCAGGTACCCCTTGGCGTGGCGGAACTCGTTGAGCAGGATCGCCACGAAGAACGGCACCACGTAGCCGAGGACGAGCGCGAGGACGGTGAAGTAGAAGGTGTTCTGCCAGGCGGTCCAGAAGCTCGGGTCGTCGAGGATGCGGGCGTAGTTGTCCCAGCCCACCCAGGTGGTCTCACCGCGCCGGGTGCGCTGGAAGCTCATCACGATGCCGCGGATCATCGGGTACCAGGAGAAGACCGCGAAGCAGAGCACCGCACCGATCAGGAACGCGTGGCCGGTGAGGTTGTCCCGCACCTCGCGGCCGAGGCTCGTACTCCGGCGCCCTGCCGGGGGCGGCGGTGTGGGGCGGGCCGTTTCGCTGGCGGCCCCCCGGGCGGCGATGATCGCCAAGGCAACTCCTGGTGAGTCGGTGACCGGATGGTGCGGGGCGGACCGGGTGGGGGACGGTGTGCCGCCCCCCACCCGATCGGGTCAGCTCTCGGCGGCGAGGAGCTGGTTGACCTTGTCCTCGGCCGTCTTGAGCAGCGCGTCGATGTTCGCGTTCGGGTTGGTCAGCACCCCGGACATCGCCGCGTCGAGCACCGCGTAGATCGCCTGCGCGTTGCGCGGTTCGCCCCTGATCTGCACCGGGGTGGCCTCGAAGAGCGCGAAATTGGCGGTGTCGACGTTCGCGTTCGCCTTGCGCAGTTCGAGCTCCTGCTTCTGCGCGTCACTGCCATTGGTGAAGAGCAGCGGCTGGGGCAGGCCGACCGGGTAGTTCTGCGGCTTGGCCCGCACGTAGTCGAACTGGCCCTTGCCCGGCGTCAGCTTCTGATAGGCGATCCACTTCAGACCGGCCTCGACCTGCTCCGGGGAGAGGCCCTTCTTGAAGAAGTAGCCCTCGCCACCGCCGAGCGTGCCCTTCGCCGGGCCGTCCTGGCCGGGCAGCGGGGCCATCGCCCAGTCCTGGAACTTGCCCTGGAACTGGCTGACGATCGCCTGGGTGGAGTCCGGCGCGCCGATGAACATGCCCACCTTGCCGGCGGCGGCGTTGGTCAACAGGTCGCCCCACTGGAGCAGCTGGCGGCTGCCCATGCTGTTGTCGCCGTACCGCATGTCCTTGAGGTTCTGCAGGACCTGCTTGCCCATGGCGTTGTTGAAGTCGGCCCTCTTGCCGTCCTCGGTCAGCATCTGGCCGCCCTGCGAGTAGAGCAGGGAGGTGAAGTGCCAGCCACCGGTGTTGCCGGCGCTGTACTCCGAGTAGCCGGCGATCCCGTTGCCGAGCGCGGAGATCTTCTTGGCGGCCGCCCGGACCTCGGGCCACGTCCTGGGCGGGTTGTTGACGTCGAGCCCCGCCTGCTGGAACAGCACCTTGTTGTAGACCAGGCCCATCGAGTAGTTCTTCGCCGGGACGGCGTAGAGCTTCCCGTCGTGGCTGAAGGCCTCCTTGAGCGCCGGGTCGACGCTGTCCCAGGTGGGGATCGTGTCCTTGTCGGCGTACTCGCTGATGTCCATCGCCTGGCCGGAGTCCAGCACCTGCTGGAGATCGGTCATGTATCCGTAGAACAGGTCGGTCACGGTGCCGCCGGCCAGGCGGGCGGTGAAGTCCGGCGGGTTGTTGCACTGCTCGCCGACGCTCACGCTCTTGATGACGATGTCGGGGTTCTGCCGCTGGAATTCGGCGACGTCGTCGTTCCAGTTCTTCAACAGCTCTTTCTGGGAGCCGACCGGCTGGCAGTCGACGGTGACGGTGACCTTGCCGCCTGCGCTGCCTGTCGCGTCGTCGCTCTTCGTCGAACAGGCCGCAAGGCTGAGACCCAGGCCGGCCACGAGCGCCAACGCCGCAGTCTTCCGGTACTGCGGTACGGACATCTGTCCATCCCTTCGGGAACGGGTGTCTCCATGACCTGCGCTGATGCCCGGTGGTCGTCACCGCGCCGATGCGCCGGCACTGATCTGCATCTGCCGAGTGACCTGAACCCCGGTTAGCTGCGCCGGGGTCAGGTGTGAGTGGGGTCACTGTAACCAAGCGAACTTGTCCCAGCAAGGTATCGATCTAACGCTGAAAAGACGAGACTTTGAGACGGCAGATTTTGACAGGATCTTGGAAGGCGGTCGAGTTGCGGCTTTGGCCCCGATTGGCTCCTGCCGGCGGGCAGGCATGACGAAACGGCCGCCGACCGCGGGCAGCGGTCGACGGCCGTTCCGTCGTTCAGGTGGGCGGAGGCGGGTCCGGGTCAGCGACCGGGGGCGGGCGCGGTGGAGCCGCGGACGACCAGCTCGGGCTCGAACAGCAGCTCGTCGTGCAGCACCCCGGCGCCCTCGATCTGGGTGACCAGCAGGTCCACTGCGGCCTGCCCCATGGTCTCGATCGGCTGCCGCACGGTGGTCAACGGCGGGTCGGTGCAGGTCATGAACGCGGAGTCGTCGAAGCCCACCACCGACACGTCGGTCGGCACCACCCGACCCAGCCGCCGGGCGGCCCGGATGGCGCCGAGGGCCAGCACGTCGCTGGCGCAGACGATGCCGGTCACGCCGCGCTCGACCAGCTTGGTCGCGGCGACCCGCGCCCCCTCCATGGAGAAGCTGGAGCGCTCCACGTACGTCGTGTCGTCACCCCAGCCCGCCGCCTGGGCCATCGCGTCCAGCTTGCGCCGGGACGGCACGTGCCCCTCCGGGCCGAGCACCATCCCGATCCGTTCGTGCCCGAGCGAGCGCAGGTGCCCGTACGCCTGCTCCACCGCCACCGCGTCGTCCGTGGAGACCCGGGGGAATCCCAACTCGTCCACCCCCGCGTTGACCAGCACCACCGGCAGGCCCCGGTCGGTCAGCCGGCGGTAGTGGTCGTGCCGGGCGTCGGCGAGCGCGTACGACCCACCGGCGAAGATCACCCCGGAGACCTGGTGGTCGAGGAGCATCTCCACGTAGTCCATCTCGGAGACGCCACCGATGGTGCGGGCGCAGAGCGCCGGGGTGAACCCGCGCTGGGCGAGGGATCCGGTGACCACCTCGGCGAGCGCCGGGAAGATCGGGTTCTGCAACTCGGGCAGCACCAGCCCGACCAGCCGGGCGCGCTCGCCGCGCAGCTTGGTGGGCCGCTCGTAGCCCAGCACGTCCAGCGCGGTCAGCACCGCCGTCCGGGTCGCCTCGGAGACCCCGTCCCGGCCGTTGAGCACCCGGCTGACGGTGGCCTCGCTGACGCCCGCCTTCTTGGCAACTTCGGTCAACCGCTTCGTCACGGCCGCAATCGTACGTCATCGGAATGAAAGAAATGAGCAGCCGTCTGCCGGCCGATTGCCTTCCGCTGCCGCGCGCTGCCCGCCATCCGGCAACCGGCATGCGGCCCGGGCGTCAGGACATGTTCCGCAGCGCGTCCTCGACCGTCCGGTGGAAGGTCGGGTAGGCGTAGATCATCTGCCGGAGCCGGGCGAGCGGCACGGCCGCGTGCACCGCCACCGCCAGACCGGAGAGCACCTCGCCACCGGCCGGCCCCACCGAGGTCGCGCCGATCAGCACGCCCTGGTCGGCGTCCGCGACCAGCTTGACGAACCCCTCGTTGCCGGCCTTGTGGATCCAGCCCCGGGCCGACGACGGCAGCCGGGCGAGGCCGACCTGCACGTTGACGCCCCGCTCGCGGGCCTGCGACTCGGTGAGACCGACCGCGCCGACCTCGGGGTCGGTGAAGGTCACCCGGGGCAGCGCCCGGTAGTCGGCGCGCGGCACCGCGCCGGCGGAGCCGCGCACTCCGGTGGTGCCCGACGCGCCACCCGTCGCGCTCGAGGTGCCGCTGGGGTCGGGCCCGCCGACGGCGCGCCGGACGTGGTCGAGCACGTCGGCGACGACGATCCCCGCCTGGTACATCGCGACGTGCGTGAACGCCCCCTCGCCGGTGACGTCGCCGACCGCCCAGATCCCCTCCGTCACGTGCAGCCGGTCGTCCACGGACAGGTAGCGCCGGCCGGCGTCCACCCCGACCGTGTCCAGGCCCAGCTCGTCCAGGTGGGCCCGGCGACCGGTCACCACCAGCAGCCGCTCGGCGGTGAACCGCGCCCCGCCGGCCGCGTGCAGGGTGAAGCCGCGCCCGTCGTGGCCGACCCGCTCCGCCCGTACCCCGGTGTGGATCTCCACCCCGTCGGCGCGCAGCGCGGCGGCGGCCACCTCGGACGCCTCGGGCTCCTCGACGGCGAGCACCCGGTCCAGGGCCTCGACCACGGTGACCCGGACCCCGAACCGGGCGAAGACCTGCGCCAGCTCCAGCCCGATCGCCCCGCCGCCCAGCACCAGCAGCGACTCCGGCAGCTCCTCGACCTCGATCGCCTGCCGGTTGGTCCAGTACGGCGTGTCGGCCAGCCCGTCGACCGGCGGCACGGACGGCCTGGTGCCGGTGCCCAGCACGATCCCGTGCCGGGCCTGGAAGACCCGTTCGCCGACGCGCACCCGACCGGGGCCGTCGAGCCGGGCGGTGCCCCGGACGAACCGCCCGCCCTTGCCGGTGAACCGCTGCACCGCGACCGTGTCGTCCCAGGTGTCGGTGGCCTCCTCGCGGATCCGCTTCGCCACCGGCGCCCAGTCGGGCCGGACCTCGGCGGTGCCCGCCAGCCCGTCCACCCGGCGGGCCTCGGCGATCGCGTTGGCCGCCCGGATCATCATCTTGCTCGGCACGCACCCCCAGTACGGGCACTCCCCACCGACCAGGTCACGCTCGACGCCCACGACGGTCAGCCCCGCCTCGGCGAGCCGCCCGGCCACCTCCTCGCCGCCGACCCCGAGCCCGACCACGACCACGTCCACCAGTTCCGGATCCGCCATCCCGCCAGCATCGCGCACCGCCCGGCGGCCGGCCAGCGGGTCGAGCCGGAAATCCGCTGCCCGCCGGCGTCCCGGCCTCCTACCGTGGCCGGATGCGCACCCGCTTCTCCGCCGTCCACGACTGCTTCGCCGAACTGCTCGCCGAGGGCCGGGAGACCGGGGCCGGCCTGGCGATCTGGTACGACGGCGAGCCGGTGGTCGACATCGTCGGCGGCGAGCGGTCACCGGGGCGGCCGTGGCTGCCGGACACGCTGGTGAACGTCTACTCCGTCGCCAAGCCGGTCGCCGCCCTCTGCCTGCTGGCGCTGGTCGACCGGGGCCGGCTCGACCTGGACGACCCCGTCGCCGAGCACTGGTCCGGCTTCCGCACGCCGGCCACCGTGCGGCAGGTGCTGGCGCACACCGCCGGACTGCCGGCCTTCCCGGTGCCCCGGCCGGCCGCCGCCGTCGCCGACTGGGACCTGCTCTGCGCCGACCTCGCCGCCGCCGAGCCGGAGTGGCCGCCCGGGTCCGTCGCGGGCGAGCACGCCTGGACGTACGGGCACCTGGTGGGCGAGCTGGTGCGGCGGGTCGACGGGCGGTCGGTGGGCCGCTTCCTGGCCGAGGAGATCGCCGGTCCGTGGCGGCTGGACCTCGGCTTCGGCCTGGGCGAGGCGGACCAGCGCCGCTGCGCCGACCTGCGGTACGGCGATCCGGAGTGGCCGGAGCGGGTGGCCGGCGAGCCGGGTTCGCTCTGGGCGCGGGCGCTGGACAACCCGCCCGGCGGGCGGGACCTGTCGATCGTCAACGGTCCGCTCTGGCGCGGCGCCGAGGTGCCGGCCGTCAACCTGCACTCGACCGCCGGCGCCCTGGCCCGCCTCTACGCGGGACTGCTCGCCGGCGGCGTCCTCGACGGCGTACGGCTGTTCAGCCGCGAACTGGTGGCCGAGGCGACCCGGGTCCAGTACGACGGCGACGACCTGCTGCTCGGCCGGCGGACCCGCTGGACGCTGGGCATGCAGTGGGAGGAGGACGGCAGCTGGGGCATGGGCGGGATCGGCGGCAGCTCCGCCTGGGCCGATCCCGGACGCGGCTACACCTTCGCCTACGCCACGGCGCACCTGGCCGACCACGACCGGGTCGACGCCCTGGCGAACGCCCTGCACTCCTGCCTCTGACCGCACGGCCGGCGACCCGCCGCCGGGCGCTTCGACCAGCTCGCCGTCTCCGGCCACCGCCACCCCTGGCCCGATCCGGCGGGCGCCGCCGGCCTCCGGGGGACGGACCGACGGTCAGCGGCGGGCGGCCGTCACGGGGTCGGCACGGCCAGCGGGCCGGGCACCCGGGCGGGGCCGGGGATCACCACCGGCGTGCCGGGCGGGGTGAGCAGGGCGCGGGCGGCCACCGCCAGCCGGCGGCGTCGCGGCACGAGCGCCCGGCCGGCGAAGACGTCGTAGTCCTGCGCGGCCACCTCGTCGAGGATGCCGCCGTAGAGCGCGTACGCCGTGCGCATGCACGCCTGCGAGGCGGGCGCGAGCAGCGTGATCCCGGGCGCCGCGGCGGCGTAGTGCGCCTGCGCGCGGCCCACCTCGTGGGCGATCAACTCCCGGATCCGGGGGGTGGCGCGACCCCGGGCGCGGGCCTCGGCCAGCTCCTCGCGGGTCACGCCGAACAGGGCCAGGTCGTCGTCGGGCAGGTACGTCCGCCCGCGGTCGAGGTCCTCGGCCACGTCCCGGATGAAGTTGGTGAGCTGGAAGGCGAAGCCGAGCTGGCGGGCCGGCTCCCGGGCGGCGGCGGGGTCCGAGCTGCCCAGGATCGGCAGCATCATGGTGCCGATGACCGCCGCCGAGCCCTCCATGTAGTCGAGCAGGTGCGCGTAGCTGCGGTACGACGTGACCGTCAGGTCCATCGCCATGCTCTTCAGAAACGACGCGAAGTCGTCGCGGTCGAGATCGAAGACGGCGATGGTGTGCAGCACGGCGGGGAGCAGCGGGTCGTCGACGGGCTCGCCGTGCAGTCCGGCGACGAAGCGGCCGGCCCAGTCGTCGAGTCGCGCCGCGCGCTCGGCCGGGGGCAGTTCCTCGGTCCGGTCGACGATCTCGTCGGCGTAGCGGGTGAATCCGTACAGGGCGTGCACATGTCGCCGTTTCCAAGCGGGCAGCAACCGGGTGGCGAGATAGTAGGTGCGGCCGTGGTGTCTGTGCAGCTCACGGCAACGGTCATAGGCAGCGGTGAGATCGAGGTCCACCGGCCCTCCTCAATTATCGACGCACCAATCGACGCAACACGTAACCCTAGGGTACTCTCGGCCGCATGGCCAACGACGCAGTTGCGGGTAATGCCCTCCGCGTGGCCCCGGCAGGCCCCACCGACGGAGAAGATCCGGTCGGCGCGGTCCTGGCCGCGTACACGAGGGACCTGGTCTCGGCGGTGGACGACACCCTCGCCGCCTTCCTCGCCGCCGAGGTCGACTCGCTCACCGAGATCGACGCGGCGATCGGCGGTTTCGCCGCGACGGCCCGCGACAGCGCGCTGGCCGGCGGCAAGCGGGTGCGGCCCACGTTCGCCTACTGGGGCTGGCGCGGCGTGGTCGGCGGCGCCGAGCCGCTGCCGCCCGTGCTGCCGGCGTTCGCCGCCCTGGAGCTGCTGCACACCTTCGCCCTCGTGCACGACGACGTGATGGACGCCTCCGCCACCCGGCGGGGCCGGCCGACCGTGCACACCGCGCAGGCCGCCCGGCACGTCGCCGCCGGGCACCGGGGCGACCCGCGCCGGTTCGGCGAGGCGGTCGCGGTGCTGGTCGGCGACCTCTGCATGGTCTGGGCCGACCGGCTCCTCGCGCACGCCGCGCTGCCGCCGGCCCGGCTGCTCGACGTCCGCCGCTGCTACGACCAGATGCGGGTGGAGACGGTGGCCGGGCAGTATCTCGACGTGCTCGGCGAGAGCGACGCAGCGAACTGGTCGGTCGACCGCGCGCTGCGGGTGGCCCGCTACAAGACCGCGAGCTACACGGTGCAGCGCCCGCTGCTCTTCGGCGCCTGCGTGGCCGGCGTCGCCACCGACGCCCCGCTGATCGCCGCGTACACCCGCTACGGGCTCGCCGTCGGCGAGGCGTTCCAGCTCCGCGACGACCTGCTCGGCGTCTACGGCGACCCGTCGGTCACCGGCAAGCCGGCCGGCGACGACCTGCGCACCGGCAAGCCGACCGCGCTGCTCATGCTGGCCCGGCAGCTCGCCACGCCGGCCCAGCGGCGGGCGCTGGACCGGTCCCGCGCCGGGGCGGGGGACGGGGAGATCGCCCGGCTCGCCGGCCTGGTCGCCGACACCGGGGCGGCCGACCGGGTCGAGCGCATGATCTCCGACCGGGTCACCGAGGCGCTGGCCGCGCTCGACACCGCGTCGATCGACGAGACCGCGCGCACAGCGCTCACCGGTCTCGCCACCGCCGCCACCGACCGGCGGGCATGATGGGCAACTTCGCACAAGGAGGTGGTCGCGTGCGCACCGTCAACGGGCGTACGGACCGGGTGGTGGTCGTCGGCGCCGGCCTGGGTGGGCTGGCGTGCGCGCTGCACCTGGCGGGCAGCGGTCGACAGGTGACCGTGCTGGAGCGCGAACCGGTGCCGGGCGGCCGGGCCGGCCGGCTCGGCGTGGACGGCTACGAGTTCGACACCGGCCCCACCGTGCTCACCATGCCGGACCTGATCGCCGAGGCGCTCGGCGCCGTCGGCGAGGAACTCGACGACTGGCTCGACCTGACCCCGCTCGACCCGGCCTACCGGGCCCACTACCCCGACGGGTCGACGCTCGACGTCATCACCGACACCACGCGGATGGCCGCCGAGATCGCCCGGGTCTGCGGCCCCCGCGAGGCCGACGGCTACCTGCGCTTCGTCGACTACGCCCGCAGGCTCTGGCAGTGGGAGCGCGCCGACTTCATCGAGCGCAACCTGGACGCGCCCACCGACCTGCTCACCGGCAACCTCGTGAAGCTGCTGGCGGGCGGCGCCTTCCGCCGGCTCCAGACGAAGATCAACCAGTTCTTCCGGGACCCGCGCACCCAGCGGATCTTCTCCTTCCAGGCGATGTACGCCGGGCTCGCCCCGCACGACGCGCTCGCCATCTACGCCGTGATCGCGTACCTCGACTCGGTGGCCGGGGTCTACTTCCCGCGCGGCGGCATCCACGCGGTCTCCCGGGGCATGGCCGGCGCCGCCGAGAAGCACGGCGTGCAGATCCGCTACGACACCACGGTCACCCGGGTGGAGACCGCGAACGGGCGGGCCACCGGCGTGGTGACCGCCGACGGCGAGCTGGTCCCGGCCGACGTGGTGGTGCTCAACCCCGACCTGCCGGTCGCCTACCGCGACCTGCTGCCGCCGACCCGCCCGCGCCGGCTCACCTACTCGCCGTCCTGCGTGGTCCTGCACGTCGGATCGCGGCAGGGGTATGGGAAGATCGCCCACCACAACATCCACTTCGGACGGTCCTGGAAGGGCACCTTCGATGAGGTCATCCGGCGGGGCGAGCTGATGAGCGACCCGTCCCTGCTGGTCACCAACCCGAGCCGCACCGACCCGTCGGTGGCGCCCGCCGGCCGGCACACCTACTACGTGCTCGCCCCGGTGCCCAACCTCGACCGGGCGCCGTTCGACTGGCGGGGCGACCTCACGGACCGCTACGCCGCCCAGCTCGTCGGCACCCTGGAGGAGCGGGGCTACGTCGGCTTCGGCGAGGGCGTCGAGGTGCTGCGCGCGGTCACCCCGGCCGAGTGGGCCGAGCAGGGGATGGCCGCCGGCACCCCGTTCGCCGCCGCGCACAGCCTCTTCCAGACCGGCCCGTTCCGCCCGTCGAACCTGCACCGGACGCTGCCGAACGTCGTCTTCGTCGGCTCGGGCACCCAGCCCGGCGTGGGCGTGCCGATGGTGCTCATCTCCGGCAAGCTCGCCGCCGGCCGCATCACCGGGGGATCCCGATGACCCTTTCCCGCGCGTCCACGAGGCGGGTGCCGTGACCGCCCGCGAGAAGCACCTCGTCGAGCTCGTCGACGACGCCGGGCGCGCCCACGGCGAGACCACCGTGGCCGCCGCACACCGGCCCCCGGGCCAGCTGCACCGCGCCTTCTCGGTGCTGCTCGTCGACCCCGAGGGCCGGGTGCTGCTCCAACGGCGGGCCCACGTGAAGACCCGCTTCCCACTGCGCTGGGCCAACGCCTGCTGCGGCCACCCGGCGCCCGGCGAGTCGCTGACCGAGGCCGCCAACCGCCGGCTGCGCGAGGAGCTCGGCGCCGACCCGGTCGAGCTGACCGAGGTCGGGGTGTACGTCTACTACGCCGAGGACCCGGCCACCGGCCGGGTCGAGTTCGAGTACGACCACGTCCTGCGGGGCGAGTTCCGGCCGGGCAGCCCGCTGCGGCCCGACCCCGACGAGGTGGCCGAGCTGCGCTGGGTCGACCCCGTCGCGCTCGTCGCCGACCTCGACGCCGACCCCCGCGCGTACGCCCCGTGGCTCGGCGGGGTGGTGAACCGGCTGCGGCGACCCCCGGGGCCGGCCGCCGGCCCGCCGGGTGCGGCCACGACCCCCTCCGGGCTGCCGGCGGACGACGCGTCGGAGCGGTCGGGTGGCCGATGAGGCGCTGAGCGCGGGGGCGGTGGCCCGGCGACTCGGGGTCGCCGTCACCACCCTGCGCACCTGGCACCAGCGCTACGGGCTCGGCCCGAGCGAGCACGTCCCCGGCCACCACCGGCGCTACACACCGGCCGACCTCGCGCGCCTGGAGATCATGCGGCGGCTGACCGCCCAGGGGGTCACCCCCGCCGAGGCGGCCCGGTGGGCCCGCGGGGCCCCCGACGTCGCGCCGGCAGACGCCCCCGCCCGGCCGCGCGCCCGCGCCGCCGGCGCCCGGGACGGCGGCGGCCCGACCATCCCGGTCGGCCGGGCCGGGCCCGCCGCCCGCGGGCTGGCCCGGGCCGCCATGCGGCTGGACCCGGTGGCGATCAGCGCGGCGATCGCGCACGCCATCGAGGCGGACGGCGTGGTCGCCACCTGGGACGGGCTGCTGCGCCCCGTGCTCGTCGGCATCGGCGAACGACACGCCGCCACCGCCGGCCTGGTCGAGGTCGAACACCTCGTGTCGCGCTGCGTGTCCGAGGCGTTCGCCGCGGTCGCCCGGGCCTGGGCGCCCGGCGACCCCCCGCGCATCCTGCTCTCCTGCGCCGACGAGGAGCAGCACAGCCTGCCGCTGGAGGCGCTCGCCGCCGCGCTCGCCGAGGTCGGCGTCGGCTACCGGATGCTCGGCGCGCGGGTGCCGGTGGCGGCGCTGGTCGAGGCGGTCAACCGGACCGGGCCGGCCGCCGTGGTGATCTGGTCGCACACCCGGGCCACCGCCGATCCCGCCCAGCTCACCGCCCTGCTCGCGGCGCCCCGCCGGCCACTGCTGGTGCTGGCCGCCGGGCCGGGCTGGCGGGCGGACTCGCTGCCCGCCGGGGTGGTGCGGCCGGTCGACCTCACCGAGGCGGTCTCGCTCGCGCTGGCCGTACGCGACTCGCTGGGCCAGTCGACGGCCGACTGACCGGGGGTGCCGGGGCCAAACGCCGTCCACTAGCGTCGGGGGGTCCGCTGGCCCCGACCCCCTCTCGGGAGCGAACGATGCGCCCACGCGCCGTACTGGCCTCCGCCCTGGCCCTGGTCCTCCTCCTCGGCGGCTGCGGCGGCACCACCCCGCCCGGGTCCGGGGTCGCCGGCCCCAGCCCAGTCGCCTCGGCGCCGTTGCCGCCGGAGCCGAAACCGAGCGCCAGCCCCCGGCCGACCCGCACCACGCCGCCGCCCGCGCGCCCGGTCCGGCCGCTGCCGAGCAAGTTGCCGGCCGGCCTGCAGCGCACCACGGGCGTCCGGGCCGTGGCGCTGACCTTCGACGACGGGCCGGACCCGGCCTGGACGCCGAAGGTCCTCGACCGCCTCCGCGCGGCCCGGGTCACCGCCACGTTCTGCGTGGTCGGCACCCAGGCCCGCCGGCACCCCGACCTGATCCGGCGGATCGTGCGCGAGGGGCACCAGCTCTGCAACCACAGCTGGCGCCACGACCTGGACCTGGCCCGACGGCCGGTCGCCGAGATCCGCAGCGACCTCGCCCGCACCAACGCGGCGATCCGGGCGGCGGTGCCCGGCGCCAAGGTGCCGTTCTACCGGCAGCCGGGCGGCCGGTGGACGCGCGAGGTGGTGGGCGTCGCCAAGCAGCTCGGCATGCGCTCGCTGCACTGGAACGTCGACCCGCAGGACTGGAGCAAGCCGACCGCCGGGACGATCACCAAGCGGGTACGCGCCGCCGCCCGGCCCGGATCGGTCGTGCTGCTCCACGACGGGGGCGGTGATCGGGCCGCGACGCTGGCCGCCTGCCCGCACCTGATCGTCGACCTGAAGCGCCGGTACGGCATCGCCCGGCTCCGCTAGACCCATCTGACCTGCGGTTTTATGGGTGGGTGTGGCTCGGGCCATACCGGTTTGGTCGACCGGGGGGCCATCACGTAAGCTATCCAAGCCTCCGGCGGGGCCGGATGGGAGCAAGTCCGCTTGAAGTTGCGAGTGTGCAATGATGGCGGGGCCGCCCTCATCGTCTAGCGGCCCAGGACGCCGCCCTTTCAAGGCGGTAGCACGGGTTCGAATCCCGTTGGGGGCACGGTCCGGCTTCGGCCGGAGGCAACAAAGCTAGGTCCTGTGGAGCAGTTGGAGTGCTCGCCGCCCTGTCAAGGCGGAGGTCGCGGGTTCAAGTCCCGTCAGGACCGCAGCGCTTACGCCGCGCACTCGCGCGGCGTTCTGCGTATCGGAGCATGCGACCCTCCCGGCGGCGACCCCGCCCTGCGGGTAGCATGAACCGAGCACCACGGCCAGGTAGCTCAGTTGGTACGAGCGTCCGACTGAAAATCGGAAGGTCGGCGGTTCGACCCCGCCCCTGGCCACATAGCCTTTCGCCGGGCTAGCAGGGCGGTGACCAGCGGTAACGCGGTCACCGCCTTTTGCGTTGGAAGGCGTTTCCATTGATAAGGGTGCCCATGCTCGTGCGCCCAGGCTGCGCCCATGGGCGCATGATGCCACTTAGAGAGTCTGGGAAATGACCGAGAGTAGTTTGATCTCCTGCCTCGCCAGAAGAGCTGGCTGCACACTCGGTGCTCTTGCGGCCCCATCGCTCGTCTGGGCGGTCTGACCTTCCTTGTGGCATCCGTCTGCGGCCGAGGTTCTACGTGCCCAGGAGACCAGTTCCACGTCTACTTCCGTCGATATCTATCGAGATGTCGGCTTCCGATCACTTCAGCGGGGGCAGGTACGACCACAAGTAGGTGGCGGAGGGCGTTGTCGCGGCCAGCGCGGATCTCCCGGGGACCCAGGCACACCCGGTCACCCTCTCGTTGACCGTGACACCCGCTACGCAACGGCCAGTGCGCAGATCCCAGACTCTTACGGTGTGGTCCCAACCGCCGGTCGCGACCAGGGACCCGTCTGGCGAGATCGCGACCACCTCGATCTGTTCGGTGTGACCAGTGAGCACGTGCACCGTGGTGCCTGTCGCGACGTCCCAGACGCGGGCGGTACGGTCCCAGCTACCCGACACGATGAGCGCGTCGTCCTGGGTGATGGCGAGGGTACGAACCATGGTGGTGTGCCCTCGTAGCACGTGCCAGGCCTCTCCCGAGGGCATACGCCACAGCCGGATCACACCTTCGTCGTCGGAACTGGCGAGCCACCGGGCGGTGGGGGAGACGATCAACGCGTTCACCCATTCGGTATGGCCGGTGCAGGTGGCCAGCGCGGCTGCGGTGCCGGTGTCCCAAACCCGGACCGAGGCGTCATGGCCGGAGCTGGCGAACCAGCTGCCGTCGGGAGCGAGGGCTAGGGAGCTGATCCGGTCCTGGTGCCCCTGCCAGGCGTGGGTTTCGGTGAGCAGCTGCGAATCCCACAGCCGTAGGTAGCCGTCGTAGCCGCCGGTAATGATCACTTGGTTGGTGGCGGCCAACGACTCGATCTCCGGTCCGAGCGTGCCGAGGTGGCGACCGGTGCCTGTGTCCCAGACGTCGGCGAAATAGCGCGGGTCGACGGCAGCAAGTCGCTGGCCCTGGTCCCACACCACGACCGGACTCAGCTCGTTGGCGTGACCTTCCTCCAACTGCCGCAGAATGGCACCGGTGGTGACGTCGCGCAGCCGGATGATGTCGCCGGCCGCCACCCAGTCGCCGCGAGGATGTACTCCGAGCGCGTACCCGCCGTCGCCGCTGTCGTCCCGGGAGGTCCCGGTTGCAGTCAGATCCCAGATGCGCAGCGTCCGGTCGGCGCTGCCGGTCACCACACGCCGTCCGTCTGGGAGGAAGGCGGCGCAGGTGACACCGCCGGTGTGCCCGTCAAGGGTGTGCCGCAGGGCACCCGTCGCCGCGTCCCAGACCTTAGCCGTCTTGTCCCAGCCTCCAGTGACGATCAGGCTGCCGTCCGGGGAGATTGCGACGGAGTTAATCCCCTGGTCTCCGTGGTAGAGCCGACGCATTGTCCGCAACGTCGTCGTGTCCCAGATCAGGATGACGCCGACGTTGCTGGTGCAGCTCACCGCCCAACGCCCACACGGCGAGATTGCTACGGCCTCGATCGGGCCCGCCCAGCTTTCTCCCCACGGTCCGCGGCGCTTGAGCCGGGAATGGTCAGTGAATATTCCTCGGACCCGATGATCGCCGAGGTCAACGAGATGGATGTGGGAATACCAGCTGCCGACAGCGATCCAGCCGCCGCCCGGCGCGACCGCCAGCGCGTTAACGGCCCTTGACGGGAGTCTCTTCCCCCAGATTCGGGCCAGCCTCCGCCGAATCTGATCGAGCCGCCCGTACGCACGGTAGACACTCGCACTCGATCCGGACGCCGGATGCCAAACACGTACGGTGCCATCATGGCTCCCCGTGAGCAGACGGCCATCCGACAGTGCGTGAACCGCTGCAATGGTCTCCCTATGCCCGCGCAGAACTTGCCGGACAGTGCCCAGGGTCGCGTCCCAGATGCGTAGGTTCCGGTCGTATCCGCCGCTCGCGATCCAGTCGCCGTCCGGGGATGCCGCGACATCCTCGAGGTAGTGGGTATCGCCGGTCAGAGCCAGCCGTGGCGCGCCGGTCTCGGTGTCCCAGACCCGGACGACGGCGTCGTGGTCAGCGGAGGCGAGCCAACTGCCGTCGGTGGCGATGACGAGGGCGGAAATGATCGCGGTGTGACCGACAAGAGTTCTCGTCGAGGACGATCCGTCGGTCGGCGACGGCCAGAGGGGCATCAGGCAACCGGCCTCCCGATCCCGGATTAGGGACCCCGTGTCCGTGCCGGGCTCTAGGACGTTCAGCAGGGGCGAGGTCGTGTCTGCGCAGTTCGGCAACGGTATGGCCAGATGCGCCCGCGCGGCGAGGGCACGGGCGATCGACTCGGTCGCCAGTGCCGGGACGGTCCGCAGGTCGCTCTCCGCCGCGACCGGCCCGTCCAGGCGTACCCGAAATCGGACCCACCGCAAATCCTGCACCAGCGCACTCAGCTCGTCGGCGGCGCCAGCCGCCGCGAGGTGATAGGTCAAATTGCGGCGCAGGTAGTCGTAGTCGTCCGGAAGATGCCACCAGCCCTCGTCGGCCTTCGCGCCCGCACGAGCCTGCTCCAACAGGCCCGCGTGCAGCGCGGGCTCGGCATCACCCGTGAGCTGCCTGCGCAGGTACGACCGGACGACGTCGTGCAGGCGCACATAGGTTCCTTCGTGCACGGACACCAACGAGAGCGCCGCAAGCCGGCTGAGAACGGCACGACTCGCGGCGGCGCTCAGTCCGGCCGATCCAGCCCACACCATACGAATGACGGCGGAGGGGATGCGGTCGTCCTCACGGAAGATACTCAGCTCGCGGCACCGCTGCCGGTGCTCCGGATCGAGGCGCCCCAGACTGGCCTCGATTGTTCCGGCGACGAGCCGGCCCCGGAACGCGTCCCGCGACATCTCGTCCAAGCTGGTGGGTCCGAGCTCCTGCAGGAGCGTGAGGTGGGCCTTCACCGCGTCGCGGACCGGTGTCCCCTGCCCGACCACGTCAGCGACCGCAGCGCCGATTAGCGACAGCAACAGGGGCCATCGGGCGGCACTCTGGATCAGCGGGCCCACTGCTGCGTCGCCCGAGCCGATCCAGTGCCCGAGCAACTGCTCGGCCTGGACCGTCGACATCTCACCGACCTCAATCTGTGGAGTTCCCGTCGGCAGCAGCCGGGGCACACGGGTGGTCACTACCCGTGAGCACTTCCGGCCGCCCTGAAGGAACGGGGCGAGGTGCTCGGCGGTCCAAACGTCGTCAATCACCAGCAGTACCGGCGGTCGGGCGTCGAGGAGCTGGCCCAACCGGAAGGAAGCCCGGCCCGGGTCGCTGAACTCCTGCCGCTCACCGGAGATCACCTGTGCCAGAAACTCCAGGTGGCCGGTGAGATCTGCGGCCGAAGGTTTCTCGCCAACCGTCACCCACAGCACGCCGCCACGGAACCTCTCACGGATTTCCGGCAGGCGGCAGATCGCCTGCGCGAGGGTGGTCTTACCGAAACCACCCGCACCGACCAGCGCGACGGTTCCAGGAAGGCTTCTGACCGCGGCCGACACCAGATCAGGGCGGGGCACGAACGGCTTCTCAGCTGTCTCCACCATCCACGGTGCCTCGTCGTCAGCGCTGAAGCGGCTCCGGCGCGAGCGGGCAAGCAGCCCGGCGAAACCCGCGAGGCCCACCGCGCTCAGCAGCGTGGCGAAGAAGATCGCGGAGTCGTTGCGCAGACCCTGTTGGCCTGCGTCGTCGCCGCGCGGCCACCCGAGCCGGTTCCACAGCCACCAGGATCCTGCGGAGGCCAGGAGTACCGCCCCGAGCGCGGCGAATCGACGCATGGGAGTGGATGTTAGTTGCTCAGCCGGCGTGGTGGCGGCCAGCGCTCAGCCCGTAGAGGTCAGGCGCCGTCACCGTGTCGGCGCCCTGCAGACTGCTAGCAGTTTGGCCAATGGGCCGCCTGAAGGAGCGCGGCCAGTACAACAGGCGGCCGGGGCAAGCCGCAGGCACGCTGTTGCTCCTGGCAGCCCATCTGCCATGAAGTCGGTCAACCTCCAAAATCCAGGTCGGTCCGACTCTGATAGGCGGCGCGGAGATGGTCGATTTTGCGCAGGACGCAGGGCGGCGCGGCGCCCGAACCTAGATCCCCCTGATCGCGATGGAGTAAAGGGTGGCAAACCGACGCCGCCACACAGACCCAGACCGGAGATTCCGCCCCAAAGGTGGTTGCTGAGAATCATCCGCGCTCGGGAGAAGATCATCGGCGCGCTGGACGGCGATCTTCCGAACGAGGCACATCAGGCGGTAAGTGAGACTGCTCAGGTCTGCGGCCTAGGCGCCGCGTGCGCACATGCCTGCAAACCCGCGCGAGGTGACAGTGGACTGTCGTGTTAGGTCGGGTTAGACTGCCCATCGGCGTCATGGACTTGACGACCGACACTGATTCCCGGCCGGAGGCCGGAGAATGGAGTGAAGGCCATGCCTTCATTGAACAGCGTGATCTTGCACGCACCGATGGCTCGCCGCTTCCCGGCACCGCCCGACTCGCCCGCCGACCTTGCCTTGGTCGAGACTCACATCTTCCGGGTCAGGGCGACCGAGCTTCCAGCCGGCATCCCCGACGACGCAAACCCGCGCGAGGCGAACCTCAACCGCCAAGTGTACCGGAAGGTCAAGGCCTCCCTCTTCGGTGGTGAAGGCTCAGACGGCACCGGATCCTTCCACTTGAAGCACGGTGGCATCGTCCTTGTGGCCGAGAAGGTAGAGAGGCTCGACGGCGACCGCTACCGCCTCTGGTTCAATCCCGCCGTCAAGCAGGGTGTCGCTAACGGCAACCACAGCTACCAGCTCATCCTCGCGGCCCAAGCAGAGGCGGAAATCCCGGAGGACCAATACGTGGAGATCAAGGTCCACGTAAACGTTCCTCATCAGATCGTGCCGGATCTCGCGGATGGGCTGAACACGTCCATGCAGGTACGCGAGGAATCGCTGGCCGACTTGCGCAATCAGTTCGATTGGCTCAAGAAGGTATGTGAGGGCCGGCCGGGGGGAATGGAAGCCATCTCCTGGCATGAGGGTAACGACGGGATTTATGACGTACGGGAAGTCTTGGCGCTCCTCATGGCGTTGGATCCCACTCGCTACCCGCTGGAAGACCCAGTCGGAGTCGAAAACGTCTACGCCCGTGTGTCGTCCGTCTTCAAGCTCTACCTGAAAGACCCCGGACGCGTGGAAAAGTTCGCCCCCATCGCGTTGGAAGCGCTAGAGCTGTACGAGTACATCCGATTCTCGGCGGCGCGACTGTGGCAGGGCAAGTTCCGGCTGCTGAAGATCGCAGATCGGCCGTCGAATGGATACCTCTTCACCTTCCCCTTTCTCTTGGATGAGACGGGCAAGCCGGAGCAGTCAGATGCTCGCCTCACCAAGGCGGCTGCGATCCCCTGCTTCGCCGCATTCCGCCCCATGGTCAACGTGGACAAGGACGGCCACGCCTCCTGGAAGTACGACTTCACGGAGATCAAGGCAATGTGGGACCAGTACGGTGACGAGGTCATGAAGGAGGTCCACGACACCGTCACTCGCCAACACAGCGGCAATACCCACTACGCTGGACGATCCCCGATGCTCTATCGCGCCACGAGCAAGACGCTGGAACTCGCCGACCTGCGGCGACAACTCGCAAGGCAGTAGCCCTGGCACCTGGCGATTGCCAACGAACGAGGGCCGAGCGCTCGGCGTCGGTTCAGGGCTGCCGGAGCTGAATTCCGAGGGCCAGGCTTGGCTTAGCGCCTTCTGCCCCGCCTCGCCTGTGCACCCATGGGTGCACAGGCGAGGCGAGAACCGCCATTCCCTGAGCCCGGGATCCCATCTGACGGCCGCCCCTGGACCGCCACGGGCCGGGTCCGTCGGGTGGCCCGGGCGATCTCGTCGCGCGGACAAACTCCGGCGCAGAAGCCGGCCTGCGGATCTAGCATCCCGGGTCATGCGTAAGTTCTTCACGGTCGGCAGTCGCAGGCTCTCCTACCTGGACTTCGGTGGTTCCGGGGCTCCGCTCCTGGCCCTGCACGGGCACTACAACGAGGCGGCGGCATTCGCGCCACTGGCCGAGGCGTTGGCGCCGCGGTGGCGGGTGATCGCGCTCGATCAGCGCGGGCATGGAGCGTCGGACCGGACCGACAGCTACGAGCGTGACGACTACGTCGCCGACGTCGCCGCGTTCCACCGGCATCTGGACGTCGGTCCCACGGCGGTGCTGGGCCACTCGCTCGGCGGCGCGAACGCCTACCAGTACGCCGCGCGGCACGCGGACCGGGTGACCGCGCTGATCGTCGAGGACATCGGCGCGGTCGTGGACGTCGACTGGTCGTTCACGACCAACCTCCCCCGCCGCGCGCCGTCGCGCGCGCGGCGCTGGCCTCGGCCCTGGGCGCGGCGGCACCCTACCTGGAGTGCTCCTTCCGCCAGACCGGGGACGGCTGGGGCTTCTCGTTCGACATCGACGACACGGTGGCGTCCCAGAAGGCACTCAGCGGCGACCACTGGAAGGACTGGCTCTCGGTGCGCTGCCCCACTCTGCTGATCCGTGGAACGCGCAGCGACGAACTGGCGGGCGACCACGCTCGCGAGATGATCGCCCGTCGCGCCGGCCGGGCTCAGCTCGTCGAGCTGCCCGCAGGTCACGTGGTGCACCACGACGCTCCAGCGCAGTTCGCCGCCGCTGTCGGCGCCTTCCTGTCCGAGCCCGGGGGCGGCCTCCGGCCCGGCTCCGGGTCGGCCTCCGAAGCGTCGAGCACCGGTCGCGCCGAGCCCTTCCCGGTGACGGCCCGTGAGAGTTCGTGATCTTCGCAAGGATTGGCGGCACGGGGCGATTCAGGCGTTGGGCGTGACCCGGGGTGCCGAAGAGCTGGCTCACGCCCGCGCCGGACCCTGACGAAGGTGGGTACGCCCGCCTGCCGTTCGGGCGCGGTGCGTGCCCCGGGCGGATCCCTACCGTCGACGCGTCACGACGGATCCCCTGGGAGGCAGCATGACCACACCGACGGCACGCTCCGGCTCGACGGCACCGACCGGTGATCGCCTTGCGTAGCGGCGGCCGGGCACTGCTCGTACTCCTGACGCTCCTGGCCACGCTGCTGGCCGGCGGCCCGGTCGCGGCCCGGGCGTCGGCGCCGGCGTCGGCGCCGGCGTTGGCGCTGCCTGCGCCGACGGGCCGCCACCCGGTCGGCACCACCTGGCTGCACCTGACCGACGACGCGCGGCCCGACCCGTGGCGGCCCGAGCTGCGCCGGGAACTGATGGTGTCGCTCTGGTATCCGGCGGTGGCCGCGCCGGGCACGCCGGCGCCCTACACCACGGCGGCGGTCTCCGCGCGGATCATCGCCGCCGAGGGCCTGCCCCTCCCACCCGACCTGTTGACCACCGTACGCACCAACGCCCGCCGCGACGTGCCCGTCCGGCCGACCGCCCGGGGCTGGCCGCTGGTGGTGCTCTCCCCCGGCTTCGGCCTCAGCCGGGAGTCGCTGACCGGGCTTGCCGAGGAGCTGGCCAGCCGGGGGTACGTGGTGGCCGGCGTGGACCATCCCCACGAGGCGCGGGGCGTCGAGTTCCCGGACGGCAGGGTCGCCGACTGCCTCGCCTGCGAGAATGCCGAACCGGACCGGTTGCCGCGCGTGGTCGAGGGGCGGGCGGCCGACGTGTCGTTCCTGTTGGACCGGCTGACCGGACCGCGCCCGGCGTGGCGCGGCGCCCGGTTCGTCGACCAGACCCGGATCGGCATGGTCGGGCACTCGATCGGCGGCGCCAGCGCGGCCCAGGCGCTTCGCACCGACCGGCGGGTCGACGCCGGGATCAACCTGGACGGCACCCACTTCGTCCCCGTCCCGGCGGGGACGGTGGCCAAGCCGTTCCTGCTGGTCGGCTCGGAGCGGCCGACGGACGCGAGCTGGCTGCGCGACTGGCCCGGCCTGGCCGGCTGGAAGCGCTGGCTCACCGTCACCGGCAGCGGTCACCTCTCCTTCACCGACCGGCCGGTCCTCGGAGCCCAGCTCGGCATGGACCCGGGCGCCATCCCGGGCGACCGGCAACTGCTGATCACCCGCGAGTACGTCGCGGCGTTCCTCGACGCACACCTGCACGGGCGACCGCAGCCCCTGCTCGACGCGCCGGCCCCGGCCTATCCCGAGGTGCGCTTCCAGGACGGGCCGCCGGCACCGGTCGCGGCGGGGTGAACGACCCGGTCCCCACCCGGCAGACGCGGGTGGGGACCGGGTCGTCCCGGCGTCAGCGCCCCTCCTGCCGGCGCTGGGCAATCCCGCTCTGGATCGCCTCCCACACGCTTCGCCCGGCCTGTCGCAGCGTCTCCCCCGCCTGCTCCGCGAGCTGCGCCGCGCTCGGCGGCCCGTCACCGCCGGCCTCGCCGGTCCGGTCGCCCGGCCCGCGCCCGCCCTGCTCCCCACGGCCCTGCCCGGCCCCGCCCTGGTCACGGGCCGACCGGCCGGCTTCACGATCCGCCTGCTCCCGGGCGCGCTGGGCCTGACCCTGTTCCCCGCCCCCGCCCGAGCCGCTGGCGAGCCCGCCACCCCGCGCCGCCTGACCGGCATCCGGCCCGCCGCCCTGCTCGCCCTGCCCCCCACCACCGCCCTGCCCCCCACCACCGCCCTGCTCGCGACCAGCGGCCTGCTCGCCCTGCCCGCCACCCTGCTCCCGACCAGGGGCCTGCCCACCCCCACCGCCCTGCTCGCGACCAGCAGCCTGCTCGCCCGGCCCGCCGCCCTGGCCGCCCGGCTTTCCGCCCGGCTCGCGCAGGGAACGGTCGGCGACCGCGCCGATCGCCCCGACCTGCTGGCCGAGTTCGTCGGTCGCCCCGCCGGGCCGCTCCACCGAGCCGGCGACCTGCCGGCCGGATTCGCCGGCCTCCCCGCGCGGCCGCTCAAGCGCGCCGCCGGCCTGCCCGTGCCCGCCCCGGCCGCCGGGTCCGGCCTGCCCGCTCCGGGCGGCCATCTGCTGCGTCGCCCGGTTGACGTCGTCGATCGACTGATCCGTCGTACGCGACAGCGCCTCGATGATCTGCGGGTTGCGGTCGAGGGTGGTCAGCGCGCGTTCCAGGATGTCGACCACCTTCTCCAGGCGCACCTTGAGCTGCGCCTCGGCGTGCACCCCGGTGATGTCCAGCTCCACGCCCTCAAGGTGCACCCGGACACCGGCGTCGAGCTGGAGGAGGTTGGCCAGCCGTGCCCGCAGGGACAGGTCGGCGTCCAGCCCGTCCACCGCGAGGCGGATCGAGTCGACCGACACCTCCGACACGTCGAGCAGGACGTCCGGCTCGGCCGCCTCCCGTCCGGCTGGCCGTTGGCTGGTCCGCTCCGGTTCCCGCTGCTGCGCGTTCTCGCTCATGTTCCCCGCTCCGCCTCCTCCGGCCCGGCCGGCCGGGACCGTCCGGCGCGGTTACCCGATATCCGGCCGACAATCCGCTCCGACCCGCCCCGCGCGGCGCGTCGCCGGCCGACGGGCCGTACGCCCGCCAGGCGGAAGGGGTGTCCGGAACCGGGCAGCGCGCGAAGCTGCACACCCGGGCATCAGCCGGTATGGTCCGGGCCTATGGGACAGGAGATGGCTGACCCGGCCGGCATTCGGCAGGAGTCCGAACGGTTCGCGCTGCGCAGCGTCCTCCTGGTCCCCGCCCCCGCCGGTCAGGCGTTCGCGGTGTTCACCGACGCGCTGGCGAGCTGGTGGGTTACCGAGTACACGTGGTCCGGCCCGGAGCACCTGGCCGAGCTGGGCATGGAGCCGCGCGCCGGCGGAAAGCTCTACGAGATCGGCCCGTACGGCTTCCGCTGCGACTGGGGCCGGGTGCTGACCTGGGACCCGCCCCGGCGGCTGGTCTTCACCTGGCAGATCGGCGCGGACCGGGCGCCGGTCCCGGACCCGGCGCGGGCCAGCGAGGTGGAGGTGCTCTTCCACCCGGACGGCCCGGAGCGGACCCGGGTGGAGGTCGAGCACCGGCACTTCGACCGGCACGGCGAGGCCGCCGAGGGCTACCGGCAGGCGCTGACCGCCGGCTGGCAGGAACTGCTCACCCGCTACGCCGCCGCGGTCACCCACGGCGCCGGCTGACCCGCCCGGGCGGGTCCCGCGAGCCGTCCCCGCGACGCGGGTCCCGGTGCCGTCAGTGGCCGATGCCGGGACGGGTGCCGGGGGCGGTGGCGACGCCCCGGCCGCCGAGGTCGGCGCGGCGTCCGGCCTCGGCGCCGGAACCGAACCCGGTGCCGGCCAGTCGACGCGGCGCGGCGGTGCGCAGCCGCGGATACACCTCGGCGACGCGGTGCCGGACGCGGTCGGACCGGTCGGCCAGCACGAGCGCGACCGACGGTCCGCCCGACTCGGCGACCGCGTCCGCCTCGGCGGCGGCGAGCCGGACGCCGATCACCTGGGCGAAGCCGGCCAGCCAGGAGCGCCGGAAGGCGGCGGGGTGCTCGCCGGGTGGCACGTCGGTCGCGGCCAGCCCGTGCGCGGCCTGCACCAGCAGCGACGTGAAGAGCAGGTCGACCCGTTCCAGGTCGCTGGCGAAGCCGAACAGGTGCATGGCGAAGCCGTCGCCCTGCCGGCGACGCACGCAGCGGCAGCGCAGCGGGTCGGCGACCGCCGCGAGCAGGCCGGCCTTGTCCCTGGCGTACGGGGCGACGACCTGGACCACCCGGTCGCCGACCGGATCGGTGGCGGGGTCGCGGGTGGCCAGGAGCGCCCGGTCCACCCCGTAGCGGGCGATCAGCTCGGTCGCCTTGGCGGTGAACGCCGCCGACTCGGCGGGGGTGCAGGCCGGGTCCTCGGCCTGGGCCAGCAGCTTTCGCACCTTGCTGAGCATGGCCTCGGACATGCCCCCAGAGTGTCACGCCGGCCGGTCGACGCCCGCCCGGCCCGGCCCGAGCACCGGCACGGAACCCAGCGGACGACGCGGGAACCGGCGGGTCGGGCGCGCGTCAGCCGGCCCGGCTACGCAGGGTGGCCACCGTCGAGCCGGCCAGGGTGAGCAGGCAGTCCGGCAGCAGCCCGTCGGCCGCCGCCGCCCCGAACAGGGCCTCCCCGGTGTCGGCGTCGGCATTGGCGTACGCGCTGACGAAGCGGGCCACCCAGCGGGTGTCGTAGTCGGCGTCGTCGATGCCGGGAAAGTCCAGGGCGCAGTTGCCCGGCGGCACCGGGTCCCCGACCATCGTCGCGGCGAGGCACCAGGCCACCCCGTACGCGCCGGCCAGGCCGGACCGGTCGACGACCGCGTCGAACGCCCCCACCACCGCGTCGCCGTCCCCGGCCAACGCCGAGCGGAGCACGGCGGTCGCGTCGTCGAGCGTCTGCTGTGGTGATTCGGTCACCCACCGCACGGTAGGGCAGCGGGTCAAGCTGCCGGAGCGGGGTCACTCTGCGTGAGCAGGGCGGGCGACCTGCGGATTGAGTCGGCTCCGTGGTCACGCCACAGGCCTCGGCACGCTAATGTGCGCAGCGGACCTTCGCCGGAGGAAGGACGACCATGCTCAAGTCACGCGCCTCGCGGGCAGCCACCCTGGCCACCTGCGTGACGTTCCTGCTCGCCAACAGCGCCTGCGGAACCGAAGGCCCCGAAGAGGCGACCACCCACCAGGTGCGCCTCTACGGCACCGACGGCAACATGCTCAACTCGTACCCCGCCGAGCTGAAGGACCGCGCCGGCCTCGTCGACGGCATGAAGGGCACCACGCCCATGACACCGCTGCCGGAGAGCTTCAAGAGTCGGCTACGGACCGTCGATCCGCAGCTGAACGACTTCATCTACGCCGCCGAGACGTACGACGCGGTGGTTATCAGCGCGCTCGCCGCCCAGCTCGCCGGCAGCACGGACCCCGCCGCCATCGCCCGGCAGATCGTCGGGGTGACCAACGGCGGGCAGCGCTGCGAGGACGCGGCGACGTGCCTGGCGCTGGCCCGCGCCGGACAGGACATCGAGTACCGCAGCGTCTCGATGACCCGGGCCGGCTTCACCGACGCCGGCGAGCCGGCAACCGCCAGCTACGCCACCCTGCACTTCGACGGCCAGCGGCTCAACGACGGCAAGACGGAGTTCGTCGGCGCCGGCGACGAGTCGGCGGCGAGCACCAAGACCCCGCCGAAGGCGAAGAAGCAGCGCGGTGGCCGCACCGACCGCAGCGACGGCTCCCCGCTGGTGGTCGGCGGCCTGCTGCCGAAGAGCGGTGACCTCTCGCTGGCGTACCCGCCGATGGCCGCCTCGGCCGGCCTGGCGGTCAAGGAGATCAACGCCGCCGGCGGCGTGCTCGGCGAGCCGATGGTCTGGGTCGACGGCGACGACGGCACCAACCCGGCGGTGGCCAAGGCCACCGTGGCCCGGCACGTCGAGCGGAACGTGCACGTCATCATCGGCGCCGGCGGCTCCGGGATCTCCCGCGAGGTGCTGCCCGACGTGGTGGCGGCCGGGAAGGTGCTCTTCTCTCCGTCCAACACCGACGCCAGTCTGACGGAGCTCGACGACAAGGGCCTCTACTTCCGCACCGCGCCGCCGGACAGCCTCCAGGGGCGGGCGCTCGCCGACGTGATCCTCCGCGACGGGCCGCAGAAGATCGCGATCGTGGCCCGGAAGGACTCGTACGGCGAGGGCCTCCAGGCCACCGTCAAGGCCGAGCTGGAGCGCACCGGCGTCGGCGGCGACCGGCTGAAGCTGCTGACCTACGACCCGCCGGCCGACGCCAAGGCCAGCCCGGTCGACTTCTCCGCCGGCGCGAAGGAGATCAAGGACTTCGGCGCGGAGGCCGTGCTGATCATCGGCTTCGCGGAGTCGGCGGAGGTGATCCGCGCGCTCGCGGACGCCGGCGTGGAGATCCGGCACTGAGCCACCGACCCCTTGGCTGACCGACGGCCGCACCGGTGATCCGGTGCGGCCGTCGTCGTGCCGGCTGCGTCCCGCGCGACCGACGCCATGGTCGGGGCGTCCCGCGCGGCCGGTGCCGGGTCGGGGCGTCCCGCGCGGCCGGTGCCGGGTCGGGTCTGGCGAGACGCCGGCCGGGTGCCCGGCGGCCGGCGGTCAGCGGGGCCGGCGCCGCTCCAGGAAGTCGGTCATCCGCCGGCGCTTCTCCTCGTCCTCGAAGAGCACCGCCTGGCTGACCAGGTCGAGGTGCGGGTGGGCGGCGGGCGGCGCGTCGACGGCCAGCTTGGTGAGCCGCAGGGCGAGGGCGGACCCCTTCGTCATCTCGTCGAGCAGGTCGTGGGCGGTGGGCAGCAGCTCGGCGGGCTCGGCCACCACCCGGTTCACCAGGCCGATCCGCAGCGCCTCCTCGGCGTCCACCCGGCGGCCGGTGAAGAGCAGCTCCTTGGCCCGCGCCTCGCCGACCAGCGCCGGCAGCCGGTGGGTCGCGCCCGCGCCGGCCAGGATCCCCAACCGCACCTCCGGCTGGCCGAACACCGCCCGCGCCGTGCAGACCCGCAGGTCGCAGGCGTACGCCAGCTCGGCGCCGCCGCCCAGCGCGGGCCCGTCCACGGCCGCCACGGTCGGCATCGGCAGCGCCCGGATCCGGGCGAAGGCGGCCGAGTTGATGGCCGCCAGGGCGTCCAGCCGGCCCCGCTCGCGCAACTGGCCGATGTCCGCCCCGCCGGCGAAGATGCCCTCGGCGCCGCCGGTCAGCAGCAGCAGGCGGGGTCGGGTCTCCAGCTCCGCGCAGACCTGGTGCAGCTCGGCGATCAGGTCGGCGTCGATGGCGTTGCGCTTCTCCGGCCGGTCGAGCGTGACGACCAGCCGGTCCGGCCGCTCCTCGACGCGCAGCCCGCTCACGCCGCGCCTCCGCTACTCGCGTCTGCGGGGCCGGCGGACGCACGGACCCCGCCTTCCCAGCGGTAGAAGCCCTGGCCGGACTTCTTGCCCAGCTTGCCGGCGGCCACCATCTCCACGAGCAGCGGCGGCGGCGCGAACCGGTCCCCGTACGCGGCCTGGAGGGTGCGCGCGATGTCCAGCCGCACGTCCAGCCCGACCAGGTCGGTCAGCTCCAGCGGGCCGACCGGGTGCCGGTAGCCGAGCACCATCGCCTTGTCGATGTCGGCCGGGCTGGCCACCCCGTCGGCGACCATCCGGATCGCCTCCAGGCCCAGGGTGACCCCGAGCCGGGAGGTGGCGAAGCCCGGCATGTCGCGTACGACGACGGGGTCCTTGCCCAGCCGGCGGGCGAGCGCGACGGCCGCGGCGGTGGTCTCGTCGGCGGTGGCCGGGCCGACCACGACCTCCAGCAGCGCCATCGCCCAGACCGGGTTGAAGAAGTGCAGCCCGAGGAAGCGCTCCGGCCGCGCCAGCCCGTCGGCCAGCTCCGCGATGGGGATGCTGGACGTGTTGCTGCCCAGCAGCGCCGGGCGCAGCGCCTCGGCCTCGCGCAGCACCGCCCGCTTGAGGTCTGGCCGCTCCGGCACGGCCTCCACCACCACGGCGGGTTCCGGCGCGACCTCGGCCAGCGCGGACCGCAGCGTGACCCGCTCGCGGTTCGTGGCGGCCTGGTCGGCGGTCAGCTTCCCACGCCCCACCGCCCTGTCCCACAGCTCGGCGAGCCGGTCCACGGCGGCGGCGCCCCGGGCCCGGTCCACCTCGACCAGCTCGACGGCGTGCCCGGTCCCGGCCGCCACGTACGCGATGCCGAGCCCCATCGTGCCGGCCCCGACGACGACAAAGCGGTCGCTCATGACGCCTCCCTGCCTCCGGCGGCGACCGGGGGTTGACCCGCGCTCCGCCACCCGCTCCACTCGCTCATGGGCCGACCCTATGCAGCGACGCTCCCCGGGCATGCGTGGGGGCGGCGCGGATCGGGTACGACGGCCGTCAACGACAGGGAAGGACGGGCCGAGATGAGCCAGGCACCGGAGACCGTGGACAGTGCGGGCGCGGCGGAGACCGTGGAGACCCGCGGGGACGAGCGGGTGGACCTGCTGCGTGCCGACACCAACAACGACGGGCGCACCGACGTCTGGGTGGCGGACACCGACGGGGACGGCAAGCCGGACCTGTTCCAGTTCGACACCGACCACGACGGCAAGGTGGACATCACGATGGTCGACCTCGACGAGGACGGCACCCCCGACGAGGTGGTCGACGGCGACGGCGGCCTCCCGCCCGAGCAGCTTCCGCCGACCGTCCAGGTCTGAGGCATACGCCGGCGTCCGGGGCCCCGCCGTCTCCGGCCGGGGCTCCGGGCGTTCAGCCGGCCAGGCGCAGCGTGGCCAGGTAGTAGGGCGCGTCCCGGTCGTCCACGTCGGTCAGTCGCCACGCGGTGCCCCGGACCAGCTCGGCCAGCTCGTCGGGCGAGCAGACCAGGTAGTCGAACCACTCGGTGCCCAGCTCCCGGTAGCGCAGCCGGAGCCGGAGCTGCCCGCCGAGCCGGCCCCGGCGCCGGTTGCGCTCGTGGTAGCCGGTGTGCAGCGGGTCCCGGGTGCCGTACGGGTCGGTGCCCTGCGCGATGACCCGCGCGCCGGGGCGGGCCAGCGCGGCGAGCGCGGCCAGCAGGGCCGGGGCCCGCTCCCGCCCCTCCAGCAGCCCGACGTTGTTGCCGAGCAGCAGGAACGTGTCGTAGCGCCGCCCGTCGGCGACGTGCGCGTCGACCGTGCCGTGCACGAGGTCGCGGACGCCCCGTCGCCGGCAGACGGCCAGCGCGCCGGCCGAGGTGTCCAGCCCGGTGACCGGCACGCCCCGCTCCTGGAGCAGCAGCGCGACGCGGCCCGCCCCGACCCCGACGTCGAGGGTGGCGCCCTCGACCCGGTCCACCGCCCGGCGGTCGTACGGCTGCCAGTCCGCCGGACCGTCGAGGTAGTGCGCGGCGGGCGCGCCGTTGACCAGCCCGTCGTCCCGCTCGATGATCTCGATGACGGGCCTCGGCAGCCGCCCGCCCGCCAGCGGCCGGGGGCCGACCCCGGTGGCCACGGCGAGGGCGTCGCGCAGCATCTCCCCGAACACGTCACCGATCCGTGGCTCCACCGTCACGGCTTCACGCTATCCGGCCGGTCAGTCAGCCGCGACGGCCGTATCCTGGCGGCGTGACCACTCTGGATCGCCTCGCGGCGGAGAAGTACGTCCTGCTGACGACGTTCCGCAAGGACGGCCGGGCGGTGCCGACCCCGGTCTGGGCGGTGCGCGACGGCGACGCGCTGGCGGTGTGGTCGGCGGCGGATTCCGGCAAGGTGAAGCGGATCCGGCGCAGCGGGGACGTCACGGTGGCGCCGTGCGACGTCCGGGGCCGGCCGCACGGCGAGGCGGTGCCCGCCCACGCGACGCTCTGCGACCCGGCCGACACCCGGCAGGTCCGCGACCTGATCAAGCGGAAGTACCGGCTGATCGGCCGGCTGAGCCTGCTCGGCAGCCGGCTGCGCCGGGGCGAGGGCGGCACGGTCGGCATCCGGGTCTCGCTCGCGGAGCGGCCGTCCGGCGGCGCCTGACCGCCGACGCCGGACACGACGAAGGGCGGCGGACCGGGGTCCACCGCCCTTCGCGCACAACCTGTTGACTTCCGGCCGTCAGTCCCCCTGGCGCTGCTGGGGGATCTGCCCCTGCAGCAGGGCCCTGACCTCCGACTCGCGGTACCGGCGGTGGCCCCCCAGGGTGCGGATGGCGCTGAGCTTGCCAGCCTTGGCCCACCGGGTCACCGTCTTCGGGTCGACACGGAACATCGACGCCACCTCGGCCGGTGTGAGTAGCGGCTCTGGTTCGTGCGTTCGCGATGCCATCGGTCACTCCTCCACATGTATAGACATCGGCCGGGGTCCCGCCGGCCGACGCGTCTCCCATGGTCCGGCTAGTCCCCGATGTCCGACATGGGCCGAACGGCCGAACGTCCCTAGACGGACGGATGAACCATGCCCGATTTATGCGACTTTTACACGGCAGAAAGTACCTTATTCGGACTCATGATCACGGTTCGTGATGCGCCGACTACGAAGACACCTCGGATTCGAGGCGCTTCCCGGGCGATTTGGGATTAGTTGCACCGTTCCAACAGCTGCACGGCGCGCCACCGGGCGACCAGCTTGTCGTACGCCGCGGAAGCCTCCTCGGCCTCGCCCCGGGACAGCCCGGCGAGCCCGCTCGCCACCAGCTCGGGCGAGTCGTCGGCGGCCAGCGTCTCGTCGGAGAGCAGCTCGACCAGGCCGCCGTAGTCCAGCTCCACCACGGAGCGCGGGTGGAACTCCTCCAGCCAGCGGGCGGCCTCCTCGACCGCCTCGGTGATGGGCGCGTCGCCGACCGACTTGCGCAGCACCGACAGGGCGCGCGACGACCGGCGCCGCGCCTTGGAGATCTCCGTCCGGTAGCGCAGCGCCCGCCGCCCGGGACTGGTGACGTGGTGCCGCTCCGCCGGGTCGAAGAGCACGAACCAGCGCAGCGGCACGCCCCACGTGGCGATCTGCTCGTGCAGCCGGGGGACGCCGTGCTCCAGCACCCGGGCACCGCTGCGCCAGTCCTCCACCACGGCCTTGGCCTGCCCGGCGAGCACCGGTGGGACGAACGCGTCGGCGAGCACCGCGGGCACGCCGTCGCGCGCGCTCAGCGCCGCCTCGGCCACCCGGACGCGCAGGTTCCACGGGCAGACCAGCAACGCCTCGTCGGTCTCCAGGACGTACGCCTCGTCGGGCAGGTCGGGCAGGCGGGTCCAGCCCGCGCCGAGCGCCTCGATCACCGACGTCCGCTGCCGGCCGGGCCCCTCCACCGGGGCGACCGCCCGCCCCTGCTCGACGTAGCGGCGCCAGTACGTCTGACGGTCCCGGTCGAAGGCGGTCAACGGCTCGTACACGCGCAGGTATGAAGCGAAGAGCGACGGCACGGCGCGATCCTCCCACGAATCGGAACCCGACCGTCGTCGGCGCCGCGATCACGCGCGCCGTGGGCGGTCGGACGGCGTCGGCCGATACTAGGCTCAGCGGCACCGGCAGCATCCCGCCGGCGTCCACGGTCCACGTCCCACAAGGGCGCACCCCCACACCAGGAGCTAGTCATGGGCGTATTCGCCACCACCGACGACCCGGGATCCACCGGCCACGAGCAGGTCGTGTTCTGCCAGGACAAGCAGTCCGGCCTGAAGGCGATCATCGGCATCTACTCCACCGCGCTCGGCCCGGCGCTCGGCGGCACCCGGTTCTACCCGTACGACAGCGAGGAGGCCGCCCTCGCCGACGTGCTCGACCTGTCCCGGGGCATGGCCTACAAGAACGCCCTGGCCGGGCTGGACCTCGGTGGCGGCAAGGCGGTCATCTGGGGTGACCCCGAGCGGATCAAGAGCGAGTCGCTGCTGCGCGCGTACGGCCGGTTCGTGGAGTCCCTGGCCGGGCGCTACTACACCGCCTGCGACGTCGGCACCTACGTCGCCGACATGGACGTGATCGCCCGCGAGACGTCGTACGTCACCGGCCGCAGCGTCGAGCACGGCGGCGCCGGCGACTCCTCGATCCTCACCGCGTGGGGCGTGTTCCAGGGCATGCGGGCCGCCGCCGAGCACGTCTGGGGCGCGCCGACGCTGGCCGGCCGCCGGGTCGGCGTGGCGGGCCTGGGCAAGGTCGGCAAGTACCTGGTGGGCCACCTGCTCGACGACGGCGCCGAGGTGGTGGCGACCGACGTCAACCCGAAGGCCCTGGAGTGGGCGCACACCACCCACCCGCAGGTCGCGCTGGTCGACGACGTCGCCTCCCTGGTGGCCGCGGACATCGACGTGTACGCCCCGTGCGCCCTGGGCGGCGCGCTCAACGACGAGACGGTGCCGGTGCTGCGCGCCAAGGTGGTCGCCGGCGCGGCGAACAACCAGCTCGCCCACTCCGGCATCGAGAAGCTGCTGGCCGACCGCGGCATCCTCTACGCCCCCGACTACGTGGTGAACGCCGGCGGCGTCATCCAGGTGGCCGACGAGATCGAGGGCTTCAACTTCGACCGGGCCAAGCTGCGGGCGACCCGGATCTACGACACGACCCGCGAGATCCTACGGCTGGCCGACGCCGAGGGCGTCCCGCCGGCGGTGGCGGCGGACCGGCTCGCGGAGCGGCGGATGGCCGACGTCGGCCGGCTGCGCACGATCCTGCTGCGATGAGCGTCACGGGGCGGAGCCGGCCGGTTCCGCCCCACCCGTCGCTCCCGGCGGCGGGCGCCGTTAAGCTGAATTCGTGGGGCTTTGTCCGGTGTCACGGGCGCTCCCGGCATCGGTCCTTACCCGGTACAATCGGTGACGGCTGGACAACCGCGACGCGCGGTGCCGGTCGACGGTAACCCGAGGTGCCGAACGATGGCATCCCCATGTACCGTAAGAGCCACGAGAGATGCCTGACGTCATCGGGGCCCGCCTTCGGGCTGCCCCGCATTCTGTGCGAGGGGGTCGAGCCATGGGGCGCGGCCGTGCTAAGGCCAAGCAGACGAAGGTGGCGCGGGAGTTGAAGTACCACTCCCCGAACACCGACCTCACCGCCTTGCAGCGCGAGTTGGCGGGTGCTGGTAAGTCTGAGCACAACTTCGACGACGACTACAAAGAGTATGTCGACGACGATGATGAGGATCATGCGGACGAAGACCCGGATCCCTGGGTACGTCCGACCCGCTGACCTCCGGTCGCAGCTGAGCACGCGGTAATCCCCCGCGTGCTCACGCATGCGCCCATCCGAAGCGGCGCCAAGACCGACGACCAGGGAACCTGCCGTCCCGGAGGCGACTCCGGTCACCCGGCAGGTCCCCTGGTCGCGGTGCGCCCTCAGCGGGGTCGGTTGTTCCAGTTGTAGAACGTCGGGATGTTCTCGAAGTGGTTCCAGGCGCAGACGGCGCTCGCGCCGTCGCCGCCGGCCACCTCCGCCCGCAGCCGCCGCGCGGCCTCGGCCTCGTGGAGCAGTGCGGTGAGTCCCGGCGCGGCTTCCCGCACCCGGTCGGCGACCCGATCCGCGGCGGCGTCCGACCCGGGCTCAGGCTGCCGGTGACTGGTGGTCTCGGGCATGCTCCAACACTCCCTCCAGTAGGTGGATCTTGCTGTTGCGGCAGTGCGCGGTCTCCGTACCGTCGAAACGCCCCAGCTCGAAGTAACGGTTGGCCGCGTGGCCACCGCCGCAGAAGCCGAAGTAGGGGCAGGACGAACGGCACGCCTCGACGCCGGCGAGGAACTCGCCGACCCAGGGCGTCCGGTCCGCCCCGGCGAGGATCTCGGCCAGCGGGGCGGTCAGCACGTTGCCGCTGCTGAAGTCGCCGTACCGGGCGTCGGTGAAGCCGGCCAACTCGGGCGAGAGCACCGTCACCGAGCCGTCGTGCCCGACGGTCGGGATCGGGTCCAGCCGCCGGGGCAGCACGTCGTCGGCGGTGCCGGCCAGCACGGCGGCGGCGTACCGCAACGACCACTCGACCTCGCGCAGGTGGATCCGCGGATCCCGGCGCCAGGCCGCCACCAGCTCCGCCCAGAACGCGGTCACCGCCCGGGCGTCGTGGGAGTTGTCGCGGAGGTTGACCCCCTCGGTCTCCTCGATGTTGACGCCGAGCACGTCACAGCCGAGGCCGAGGAAGTAGTCGTACAGCTCCGTGGCGAGGCCCGGCCCGGGGCGGCCCACCACCGCCAGGGCGGAGAACGGCAGCCCGTGCCGGCGCAGCGCCGCCACCCCGCGCATGATCCGGTCGTACGCCGGCCCGCCCGCCCGCGTGACCCGGTCGCCGTTGCGCTCGCGCGGGCCGTCGACGCTCACGCTCACCCGCACCCGGTGCTCGGCGAAGAACGCGCACCAGGCGTCGTCGACCAGCGTGGCGTTGGTCTGCACGTGGTGCTCGACCTCGGGCCCGAAGGGCGCGATCAGCGCGGCCAGGTGCTCGCGGCCGGCCGCGAGCGGCTCCCCGCCGTGCCACACCACCGAGAAGCGCCCGGCCGCCGCCCACGGGTTGACCGACTCGGCCACCGCCTCGGCCACCGACACCGGCATCCGCCGGTCGACGGCGCGGAACGGCAGATAGCAGTATGCGCAATCCAGGTTGCACAGGGTGGTCGGCTGCATCACGACGTACGAGGGGACGACGGCCAGGCCGCGCATCCCGCTGAACGACTGTCCCCGAGCAGCCATTGCCCTCCTCAGCGCCTGAAGGGCTGTCGGGGAACTCCGGTGAGGGGGTCGCCCCGACAGCTTTGAGGGTGCCCTTCAGGCTAGGCGGCGACGGCCACTCGGGTGAAGCCCTGATCAGGTGCCCGTACGATCACCGCGAGTCGATCAGCCCCGGGTGTGCTGGCCGATCATCTGCACGTTGCCGGAGCCCTCGATGATCTCGCCGGCCTGCCACGCGTCGACGCCCCGGCCGGTCAGGGTGGCCAGCGCGCGGTCGGCGTCCTCGGCGGAGACGATCGCGAACATGCCGACGCCCATGTTGAAGGTCGCCTCCATCTCCGGGTCCTCGATCCGCCCCTTGGACTGGATCAGGTCGAAGATCGGCTGCGGCTTCCAGGTGGACCGGTTGACCACCGCGTCGACGTGCTCGGGCAGCACCCGCACCAGGTTGCCGGGGATGCCGCCGCCGGTGACGTGGGCCAGCGCCCGCACCTCGGCCTCGGCGATCAGCTTGAGGCAGTCCTGCGCGTAGATCTTGGTCGGGGTCAGCAGCTCCTCGCCGAGGGTGCGCTGCCGGCCGAAGTCGTCGATGACCACGTCGAGCCGCATCCGGCCGGCACCCAGCAGCACGTGCCGCACCAGGGAGTAGCCGTTGGAGTGCAGGCCCGACGAGCGCATGGCGATCACCACGTCGCCCACCTCGACCCGCTCCGGGCTGAGGATGTCGGCCTCCTCGACCACGCCGACGCCGGTGGCGGAGATGTCGTACTCGTCCGGCCGCAGCACGCCGGGGTGCTCGGCGGTCTCGCCGCCCAGCAGGGCGCAGCCCGCGTAGCGGCAGCCGTCGGCGATGCCGGCGCCGATCTCGGCGACCTTGTCCGGCACGACCTCGCCGGTGGCGATGTAGTCGAGCAGGAAGAGCGGCTCGGCGCCGCAGGCCACCAGGTCGTCGACGACCATCGCGACCAGGTCGATGCCGACCGTGTCGTGGATGTCCATCTGCTGCGCGATCACCAGCTTGGTGCCCACGCCGTCGGTGGACGACGCCAGGATCGGGTTCTTGTACTTCTTCGTGTCCAGCCGGAACAGGCCCGCGAAGCCACCCAGGTCGCCCATCACCTCCGGGCGCCGGGTCTGCTTCACCTTCGACTTGAGCAGCTCGACCGCCCGGTCGCCCGCCTCGATCGAGACCCCGGCGTCCGCGTACGAGACCGAGCGTTTGCGCGCCTGGCGGCCGGCGCCGGCCGTCCAGGGCTGGCGGTCGCCGCCGGCGCCGGTCGGGCTGCTTCCTGCGCCGCTGCGCTCGGACACGTGCGTCACGGTTCTCCCCTTTGTGGTTCTGGCGCCGTGCCGGCGGTGACCGGCCGCGCCGGGTGGTGCTACGGGCGGTGTGTGGTCACGCCGCCCGGAGTGGCGACGAGCGGAGGGGCGGTGTGCTCGGGGGCGTCGGGCGCCGCGGCGACCCGCCGGCCCACCCCCTCGAGCACGTGCTTGCCGATCAGGTTGCCGGCGGGCAGCTCGATCGGGTATTCCCCGTCGAAGCACGCGCGGCACAGCCGGGTCTTCGGCTGCTCGGTGGCGGCGATCAGACCGGAGAGCGAGACGTAGCCGAGCGTGTCCGCGCCGATCGACCGCCGGATGCCCTCGTTGTCCAGCCCGTTGGCCAGCAACTCGGCGCGGGTGGCGAAGTCGATGCCGTAGAAGCAGGGCCAGTTGACCGGCGGCGAGGAGATGCGCACGTGCACCTCCAGCGCGCCGGCCTCGCGCAGCATCCGCACGATCGCCCGCTGGGTGTTGCCGCGCACGATCGAGTCGTCGACCACGACCAGCCGCTTGCCCCGGACGTTCTCCCGCAGCGGGTTGAGCTTGAGCCGGATGCCGAGCTGGCGCAGGGTCTGCGACGGCTGGATGAAGGTGCGCCCGACGTACGGGTTCTTCATCAGGCCGGCGCCGTAGGTGATGCCGGACTCCTCGGCGTAGCCGATGGCCGCCGGGGTGCCCGACTCCGGCACCGGGATGACCAGATCCGCCTCGACCGGGTGCTCCTTGGCGAGCTGGCGGCCGATCTGCACCCGGGCGGAGTGCACGTTGCGGCCGGCGATGGTGGCGTCCGGGCGGGCGATGTAGACGTACTCGAAGAGGCAGCCCTTGGGCTCCGGGGCGGCGAACCGGCTGGACCGCAGGCCGTCCTCGTCGATCGCGATCAGCTCGCCCGGCTCGACCTCGCGGACCACGCTCGCGCCCACGATGTCCAGCGCGGCGGTCTCGCTGGCCACCACCCAGCCGCGCTCCAGCCGGCCCAGCACCAGCGGGCGTACGCCGTGCGGGTCGCGGGCCGCGTAGAGCGTCGACTCGTCCATGAACACGAAGCTGAACGCGCCGCGCAGCCGGGGCAGCACCTCCAGGGCCGCCGCCTCCACCGACAGGTCGGGGCGGCTGGCCAGCAGCATCGTCACCAGCGAGGTGTCGTTGGTCGAGCCGTCGGCGACCAGGCCCCGCTCGGTGACCTCGCGCTGGAGCTCCGCCGTGTTGACCAGGTTGCCGTTGTGCGCCAGCGCGATGGTGGTGCCGGAGGTGGTGGACCGGATGGTCGGCTGGGCGTTCTCCCAGGTCGAGCCGCCGGTGGTGGAGTAGCGCGCGTGGCCGATCGCCACGTGCCCGCGCAGGCTCGCCAGGGTCGGCTCGTCGAAGACCTGGGCGACCAGGCCGAGGTCCTTGTAGACCACCACGCCCGAGCCGTCGCTGACCGCGATGCCCGCCGCCTCCTGGCCGCGGTGCTGGAGGGCGTAGAGCCCGAAGTAGGTCAGGTTGGCGACCTCCTCACCGGGCGCCCACACGCCGAAGACGCCGCACGCGTCCTGCGGGCCGGGTCGTTGGGGGTCAAGGTCGTGGCTCAGCCGGCCGTCGCCTCGGGGCACCTGCGCTCCCTCATGCTGGTCTGGACCGGCCGTGCGCACCACGCGGGGGGCGGATCCGCACTCCTCGACCGGGACCACTGTCGTCGCCTGACAGTGTACGCGAATCGCTGTCAATACAGAAAGTCACGATCCGGCTCCCATGCGTCACCCATCGATGCGCGTCGCCGCAGCTAGAGCGGCAGGTACGCGGAGAGATCCGCCCGAATTCCACTCACCTGTACGCGACCCTGGGTGATCGCCTCGGCCCATTCGAGCCGCCCGGTGGCCACCGCCAGCCAGGTCCCCGGGTCCATCTCCACGACGTTCGGCGGGGTGCCGCGGGTGTGTCGAGGACCGGGAATGCACTGAACTGCGCCGTAAGGTGGGACACGCACCTCCACCGATCGGCCGGGGGCGCGCTCCGCGAGGGCGGTCAACAGGGCACGGACCGCATCTCGGAGGACCGGCCGTTCGGGCGTACGCCCCTCGTCGAGCGCCGACAACGCCGCCGCGACCGCGGCGGACTTAATGTGCGGAGAGGACACGACGGGACGATACGACCGGAGCCCGGCGCGCCGCACGCCGGCCCTGGGTCGCGCCGATCCGGTCAGACAAGGCATAGTTGCCGACGGCGTATTCGTACCGTGATGATCCCCGGCCCGGCGCCCCGCCGGTCGAGGGAAGTCAGTCCGGAAGGCGGTGGACGTGTCAACACACCGACGTGCCTGGAAGCAGCGGGCCGGTGTGGTCGTGGCGCTGGTTGTCGGCGCTGTGCTCGCTGTCCCCGCCACACCGGCCCTGGCCGCCGACGTCAACGTGTCGTCCGGCTCGGTCACCGTCAGCGCCGGCAGCGACGCCGCCGTCACCCTGATGGTGACTCCCCGCGAGGGCGACGAGACCGTCCGGATCAGCCTCGCCGGTCTTCCCGGCGGCGTGAGCTGCGGCGGCTGCGAAGAGCTCCGGTTCAACAACGACCGCGCAAAGCCCCACCTGCTGCGCATCAGGGCCAACGACAACGCCGGTGACGCGAACGTCACCGTCACGGTGGCGGCCGAGGGCGACAAGTCCGGCGCGGGCACCGCGACCTTCCAGCTGACCGTCAAGGGCAAGGCGCAGCCGACCCAGCCGCAGACGCAGACCGTCAAGTCGGTCTCCGGCAAGGTGGTCGCGCAGGCCAACGGCAAGGCCGTGCCGAACGCCGTGGTGATGCTCCAGGACGGCGCCGGCAACAAGCGGGACACGGTCAGCGACGAGAACGGCAACTTCCGCTTCAACGGCACCACCGAGAAGCCGATCGCGCCGGGCCGGCTCGCCGTCGGCGCCAGCGTCGGCGAGGTGTACGCCACCAAGAGCTTCGACGCGGCCGCCGGTCAGAGCATCACCGGCCAGCGCATCACCCTGGCGATCAAGGTCGAGACCACCCCGAGCGCGACCCCCTCGGCCAGCGAGGAGCCCCTCCCCACCGAGGAGGCCGTCGACGAGACCCCCGAGGAGAGCACCGAGGCGACCCCGGGCGCGGCGGCCAACGCCAGCAACGAGGACTCCGGCGGCATGGGGAACTGGCTGTTCATCCTGCTCGGCGGCCTGCTCGTCGCCGCGGGTGTCGGCACCATCGTGCTGCTCTGGATGCGCCGCAAGGACAGCGACGACGAGCCCGACGACGCCCCGGCGGGCGCTGCGGCGGGCGCGGTCCCGGCGGCCCGTGAGGGCTACCGTGGCGCCGGTGCGGACGACCAGACCCGGGTGGTCAACCGGGTCGGCGCCGGGCCCGACCCGACGATGGTCGGCGGCACCTCGCTCAGCGACGCGCCGACGATGATGCACCGCCCCGTGGTCGACGACGTGCCGCCGGACCCGTACGGCGCGCCCCCGCAGCCGTACGGCGCGGCGGGTGCCGGGGCGGGCTGGGCCGGAAACGGCTACGGCGACGAGCCGGCCGGCGCGGGCGGCTACGGCGACGGCGGCTACGGCAACGCCCCGTCGTCCGGCAGCGGCTACGGCAACGCCCCCGCGTCCGGCGGCGGCTACGGCAACGCCCCATCCTCCGGCAGCGGCTACGGCAACGCGCCCGCGTCCGGTGGCGGCTACGGCAGCCGCGACTACGGTGCGGCTGGTGCGGCCGGTGCTGCCGGTGCGGCCGGCTACTCGTCGGCTTCCGGCGGTGGCCGGGGCTACGGCGAGCGGTACGACGAGCCGACCGGCCGCTACACCGGCGAGGCCACCCAGTACCCGGCCCCGGCCGACCCGTACGCGACGGGCCTCTACCAGCAGGAGCAGGAGCAGGGCTACGGCCGGTCCGAGCCCGCGCCGTACGGCCGGGGCGGGGAGCCGACCGGCGGCTACGACCAGCGCGGCGGCTACGGTCAGCAGGGCGGCTACGACGAGCCCGGCTACGGTCAGCAGGGCGGCTACGGCCAGGAGCCCGCGCCGCGCGGCGGCTACGGCCAGCAGGGCGGCTACGACCAGCCCACCTCCTACGACCCGGGTGGCTACGGTCAGCAGGGTGGCTACGGCCAGGAGCCCCCGCAGCAGCGCGGCGGCTACGACGACCGCGGCTACGGCCAGCAGGGCGGCTACGACGACCCGCAGGCCGGGCGCGGCCGGGCGGACGGCCCGCCGCAGCAGGACCGGGGCGGTCGCCGGCTGGACTGGCTGGACGACTGACGACGGCTGACCCGGCGGGCCACGCGCCCGACGAAACGGCACCACGGCGAGGGCCGCTCGGGAGTTCCCGGGCGGCCCTCGCCGTTCGCGCCGCGACCGCCGGCGAGGAAGAAGCGCGACGGCCCTCGGTCCCGCGCCGGCGCGACGGCCACCCAGACAGCGGGGAACCCCGAAGACGGCAGCCCGACGGCCGTCAGGCGGCGGAGAAGACGCCCTGGCGCAGCACGGGGACCACGTCCGACACGCCGACCTGGACGGCGACCTCCACGTCCTGGGCGAAACCGCCCTCGATCAACTCACGGCCGGAGACGCTGCCACGCACGGCGGCGGGAACGTCGGGGGTGCTGGCGAGCGCGGCGAGCGCCATGGCCGCCTCGACGGAGAGCCCGCCGGGCACCCCGGAGAGGGCGTCCAGCACGCTGGCCGCGCCGAGTTGGTCCTCCACGGAGGGGCGCAGCGACCCGTCCGGCCACCGCTCGCCGGAGGCGACCACGCCGATCGGGGCGTCCGTCGAGCCGTACCCCTGGTGGCGCAGCCAGCGCCCGACGGCGGGCGCGTTGCGCAGGCAGGCCGCGACCACCGGCATGCCGGTGGCGCTGGCCGCGGCGCTGATCGCCGAGCCGTTCGGCGAGGGCAGCACGAGGTCGGCGACGACCGGCGCGGCGCTCAGCGCCGCCGGTGAGAGCGACCACGGGTGGTCCAAGGTCGTCTGCCGGCGGCCCACCGCGGCGACCGCGCCGACCCGCCGCGCGTAGTCGCCGGCCTGTTCGCCCCACGGGAACGGGTGCACCCGCATGCCCCGCCCGACGGCGACCTCCACGGCGGTGGTGAACGAGAGCACGTCCACCACCACCAGCACCGCGCAGACCCGGCCGAGCTCGGCCGCCCCGGTCAGCCCCCAGTCGAACCGGGCGCCGGATCCGGGTTGGCCGTAGACCGCCGCGGCCAACGCCTCAGCGCTTGTCGGGCGCGGCGGGCTGCTCGGTCTCACCGGAGTCGGGGTCGGACGCCCCGGCGGCCTGCGTCGGAGCGGCGGCCTCGGCCGGACCGTCGGCGGCCTCGGCAGCCGGCCGCTCCGGGGCGTCGGCCTCGACCGGCGCCACCGCGCCGGTCGACGGGACCGGCGCCGCCGACGCGATCGGCTCGGCCGCGACGTCCGCCGGGTCCACCGGCGCCGCCTCGGCCCGCTCGGCGTCGGGCAGCGGCACGGCCTCGACCGCACCGGCAACGCCGGCGGCCGGCGCGGGCACCTCGACGACCCCCGAGCCCCCGAAGAGGCGCGGCAGGGTCGCGGTGTGCGCGGCGCGCAGCTCGTCCAGGCCGATCCGGAACTGGCCGTGCACCTCCAGCGCGCCGCCGGCCGGGTCGGTGACACCGATCAGCTCGAACGGCACGCCGCGCTCGGCGCAGAGGGCGGTGAACGCCTTCTCGTGGCCGCGCGGCACCGAGACCAGGGCCCGCCCGGCGGACTCGCTGAACAGGTAGACGAACGGCATCGAGCCGCCGGCGAACCGCTCCGGCACCGCGATCCGCGCGCCGACGCCGCGCCGCAGGCAGGACTCGACCAGGCTCTGCGCGAGACCGCCGTCGGAGAGGTCGTGCGCCGAGCTGAGGTGCCCGACCCGGGCGGCCTCCGCGAGCAGGTCGGCCAGGAGCCGCTCGTGGGCCAGGTCGACCTGCGGGGGTACGCCGCCGAGGTGCTCGTGGGTGACCCACGCCCACTCCGAGCCGGAGAGCTCCACGTGCGTCTCGCCGAGCAGGAAGAGCTGGTCGTGGTCGCCGCCCGGACGCGGTACGAAGCCCATCGGCACCCGGTTGGCCACGTCGTCGAGCACGCCGAGCACGCCCACCACGGGGGTCGGGTGGATCGCGGCCGCGCCGGTCTGGTTGTAGAAGCTGACGTTGCCGCCCGTCACCGGGATGCCCAGCTCGGCGCAGCCGTCGGCCAGGCCGCGGACGGCCTCGGCGAACTGCCACATCACGCCCGGATCCTCCGGCGAGCCGAAGTTCAGGCAGTTGGTCACGGCGATCGGCTTCGCGCCGGTGACGGCGACGTTCCGGTACGCCTCGGCCAGCGCCAGCCTCGTGCCGTGGTAGGGGTCGAGGCGCGCGTAACGGCCGTTGCCGTCGACCGACAGCGCGACGCCGAGCCCGGTCCGCTCGTCGATCCGGATCACGCCGGAGTCCTCCGGCTGGGCGAGCACGGTGTTGCCCAGCACGTACCGGTCGTACTGCTCGGTGACCCAGGTCTTGTCGGCCAGGTTGGGCGAGGCGATCATGCGCAGCACGGTCTCGCGCAGCGCCTCCGGGTCGGCCGGGCGGGGCAGCGTCTCCGCGCGGTCGGCCTGGAGCAGGATCAGGTCGGCCGGCTCGCGCATCGGGCGGGCGTAGACGGGACCGTCGTCGACCAGGGAGCCCGGCGGCACGTCGACCACGAGCTGGTCCCGCCAGGTGATCAGCAGGCGGCCCGGCTGGCCGTCCGGCGACGGCGGGGTGACCTCGCCGATCGCGGTGGCCCAGACGCCCCACTTCTCGGCGGTCTTGAGCACCGCGTCGAGCTTCGCCGGCTCGACGACCAGCAGCATCCGCTCCTGGGACTCGCTGGCCAGGATCTCGTGCGGCTCCATCGAGGGCTCGCGCAGCGGCACCCGCTCCAGCCAGACCCGCATGCCGGTGCCGGCCGCCGCGGCGGTCTCGGTCAGCGCGCAGGTCAGGCCGGCGCCGCCGAGGTCCTGGATGCCGACGACGAGCTGGGCGTCGTAGAGCTCCAGGCAGGCCTCGATGAGCAGCTTCTCCATGAACGGGTCGCCCACCTGCACCGACGGGCGGCGCTGCTCGCTGCCCTCGTCGAAGGTGGCGCTGGCCAGCACGGAGACGCCGCCGATGCCGTCGCGGCCGGTCTTGGCGCCCATCAGCACCACGACGTTGCCCGGGCCGGCGGCGGCCTTGTTCTGCAGCCGGTCGACCGGCAGCACGCCGAGGCAGAGCGCGTTGACCAGCGGGTTGCCCTGGTAGCAGGGGTCGAAGACGACCTCGCCGCCGATGTTCGGCAGGCCGAGGCAGTTGCCGTAGCCGCCGATGCCGGCGACGACGCCGGGCAGCACCCGCGCGGTGTCGGGGTGGTCGGCCGCGCCGAAGCGCAGCGGGTCCATCACCGCGACCGGGCGGGCGCCCATGGCCAGGATGTCCCGGACGATGCCGCCGACGCCGGTCGCCGCGCCCTGGTAGGGCTCGACGAAGCTCGGGTGGTTGTGCGACTCGACCTTGAAGGTCACCGCCAGCTCGTCGGAGACCTGCACCACGCCGGCGTTCTCGCCGATGCCGGCGAGCAGCCGGTCGCTGGGCGGGGCCTTCTCGCCGAACTGGCGCAGGTGCACCTTGCTGGACTTGTAGGAGCAGTGCTCGCTCCACATGATCGAGTACATGGCCAGCTCGGCCTGGGTGGGCCGGCGGCCGAGGATGTGCCGGATCCGGTCGTACTCGTCGTCACGGAGCCCGAGCTCGGCGTACGGCTGGAGCTCGCCGGGGGTGTCCCCGGCGTGCGGCACCGTGTCCACGCCGGCGGCCCAGTCGGCGGCCGGCGCCGCGACCGCGGCCGGACGCGGCTCCACCGGCTGCGCCGGGGCGGCCGGGAACGCCTCCGGGGTCTCGCGAACCTCGTCCGGATGGGTGGTCATGACCTCTCCTCGCTGCGCCCGAGGCCGCCCCGAGGGCGGCTGAGCAGACCGATGATGCCGCCGCGCACGGTCACGCCGGCGCCCCCACCAGGTGCTTGAGCACCGAGGTGAAGAAGCCGAGGCCGTCCAGGGAGGGGCCGGTGAGCGCCTCCACGGCGTGCTCGGGATGCGGCATGATGCCGACCACGTTGCCGGCGGGGTTGGTGACGGCGGCGATGTCGCGCTGCGACCCGTTGGGGTTGCCGCCGACGTAGCGGGCGACCACCCGGCCCTCGGCTTCGAGCTGGTCCAGCGTCGCGGTGTCGGCGACGTAGCAGCCCTCGCCGTTCTTGACCGGGATCAGCACCTCCTGGCCGGGCTGGAGCGCGTTGGTCCACGCGGTGTCGACCGACTCGATGCGCAGGACCTGGTCCCGGTTGCGGAAGTGCAGGTGCTGGTTGCGGGTGAGGGCCCCGGGCAGCAGGTGGGCCTCGCAGAGGATCTGGAAGCCGTTGCAGACGCCGAGCACGGGCAGGCCGCCCCGGGCCGCGTCCACGATCGTCTCCATCACCGGCGCGAACCGGGCGATCGCGCCGCAGCGCAGGTAGTCGCCGTAGGAGAAGCCACCGGGCAGGACGACGGCGTCCACCCCGTGCAGCCGCGGGTCACCGTGCCAGAGGCGGACCGGTTCGGCGCCCGCGATCCGGACGGCCCGGGCCGCGTCCCCGTCGTCGAGCGAGCCGGGGAAGGTGACCACACCGACCCGGGCGGTCACGAGCGGGCGTCCGCGGTCTCGTCGGCCTCGACCAGGCGCACGGTGTAGTCCTCGATGACCGGGTTGGCGAGCAGCTTGTCGGCGATCTCGCGGGCCCGGTCCAGGTCCGGTTCACCGGAGAACTCGATCTCGATCCGCCTGCCGATCCGAACCGAGGCGACGTCGCTGACGCCGAGCCGGGGCAGCGCGTTTGCGACGGCCTGGCCCTGGGGATCGAGGATCTCGGGCTTGAGCATGACGTCGACGACGACGCGAGGCACTGGGCACTCCTGACTGTGTACGCAGTTGGGTGCCGACCCACAACGGGCGAGCGCAGCCAGCCTACCTGGCAGATCCGGCCCTGGACGCACCGGCCGGACGCAGTTCAGGCAGTGATCGACATTCCCGGCGCGGGGGCCGGGAGACCGATACGGGTTCGTTGCGATCCCGATGCGTTTCCGTTGCCGACCGGCCCGATTCGCCCCACTGCGCCGGACCGCCGCGCGCCCGTCACGATCGACCGACTCGACCGCGCCGCATCGGTGAAAATCTATTTCACTCTTGTGAACGACATCTCAGGGGCCCTACCGTACATCGTCGTACGTCGATTGGACGTCCGCGGCCGTCGGGCCACCCCCGCCCGCCGGCCGACAGCTCGACCGGTGAACCCGGACCCGTCCCCGAAGGAGCCCCACCATGCGCATCCGATCCATGATCGCGGTGCTGGCCACCGCAGCGGCCGGCCTGCTCGGCGCCAGCTCCGGCGCGGTCGCCGCCCCGGCCGGTCCGCAGCCGATCATCGGCGGCGGCACCGTCTCGTCCGCCCCGTGGGCCGCCGCCGTCTTCAGCAACGGATCGTTCACCTGCTCCGGCACGATCATCGCCCCGCAGTGGGTGCTCACCGCCCGGCACTGCGTCAGCGGCACGATGTCCGTCCGGGTCGGCAGCGTCTACCGCTCCTCCGGCGGCGTCACCAGCTCCGTCAGCGCCAGCTACAGCCGCTACGACCTGGCCCTGCTGCGCCTGTCCAGCAGTGTCAACACCTCGTACGTCTCGCTGGCCACCAGCAACCCGCCGATCGGCTCCACCAACTCGATCTACGGCTGGGGCATGACCTGCTACAGCGGCTGCTCGGCCTCCACCCAGCTCAAGACCGCCTCGGTCCAGGTGACCAGCAACAGCGCCACCGACGCGTACGGCGGCCAGGCGATCCGCAGCACGCGGATCAACGGCAACGCGTGGCGGGGCGACTCGGGCGGCCCGCAGTTCTACAACGGCCGGCAGGTCGGCGTCGCCTCCACCGCCGACGGCCAGAGCATCCAGAACTACGGCAGCGTCGCGTACAACCGGGCCTGGATCACCCAGACGGCCGGTGTCTGACGGTTAGCGCCCCGGCGGCGCGGATGGTCGGCTGCGCGCCGGCCGTCCGCGCCGCGCCGTTTTGCAGCATCCGATCAGGTGAACAAGGCACACGATCGGGTGCGCGCAACCCTGCGACCATCGGAAACGTGCTGGTCGTGACGACGGAGCAACTACCCGGGTACGAGATCCGCCAGATCCTCGGCGAAGTGGTGTCGTCGATGGCCAGGACGCGGAACCCGTACCGCGAGGGGGTCAAGAACCTGCGCGGTGGCGCGTACGACCCGATGGCCCCGGACAACCTCACCCGGTGGCGTACGGACTCGGTGGCCCGGCTCGGCGAGGAGGCCCGCCGGCTCGGCGCGAACGCCGTGGTGGGGATGCGCTTCGACAGCCGCGACTGCGGCGAGATGTGGATGGAGATCTGCGCGTACGGCACCGCCGTGATCGTGGCACCCAAGATGCCCGACGTCATGCCGCCCGACCAGCCCCTGGTCGCCGCGGAGACCGCCCACGACCCGGCCTTCGCCGAGTCCCCGGGCGGCATCGCCGAGCCGGCCAGCGCCCCCAACCTCCGCACGGCCGCGGAAACCCCCACCCGCGACGCCTGACCCACCCACCACCCGCCCGTCCGGCGCGTTGATCATGGCGTTGGCGCCCACCTCCTCGGCGTGTCGCGGCGACAACGTCATGATCAACCGCGTGGGGTCGGGGGCCGTGCGGCCGGGGCGGGGTCCGGGGGCCGTGCGGCCGGGGTGGGGTCAGAGGATGGGGGGTGGGGTGTAGGTGGCGGCGGCGGGGTGGGCGTCGACGACCTTCGCGATGCGGCGGGCAACGGCCTCGACCTGGGCGGGGGCGGCGCCGACGAAGGCCGTACGGTCGGCGACCAGGGCGTCGATCTCGCCGCGGGTCAGGCCCAGGCGGCCGTCCGTCGCGAGGCGGTCGAACAGGTCGTTCTCGGCGGCGCCCTTCTCCCGCATGGCGAGGGCGACGGCGACCGCGTGCTCCTTGATCACCTCGTGGGCGACCTCGCGGCCGACGCCCCGCCGGATGGCCGCCACGAGGAGCTTGGTGGTGGCGAGGAACGGCAGGAAGCGCTCCAGCTCGCGGTTGATCACGGCCGGGTACGCGCCGAACTCGTCCAGCACGGTGAGGAACGTCTGGAACAGCCCGTCGGCGGCGAAGAACGCGTCCGGCAGGGCGACCCGGCGGACCACCGAGCAGGAGACGTCCCCCTCGTTCCACTGGTCGCCGGCCAGCTCGCCGACCATCGACAGGTAGCCCCGGATGATCACCGCGAAGCCGTTGACCCGCTCGCTGGAGCGGGTGTTCATCTTGTGCGGCATCGCGCTGGAGCCGACCTGGCCCGGCTTGAAGCCCTCGGTGGCCAGCTCCTGGCCGACCATCAGCCGGATCGTGGTCGCCAGCGACGACGGCGCGGCGGCGATCTGCGCCAGCGCGGCGAGCACCGCCAGGTCGATCGAGCGCGGGTAGACCTGGCCGACGCTGTCGAGCACCCGGGAGAAGCCGAGGTGCTCGGCCACCCGGCGCTCCAGCTCGGCCACCTTGTCGGCGTCGCCGTCGAAGAGGTCGAGCTGGTCGGCGGCGGTGCCGACCGGGCCCTTGACGCCGCGCAGCGGGTACCAGTTGATCAGGTCGTCCAGCCGCTCGTACGCGATGAGCAGCTCCTCCGCGGCCGACGCGAAGCGCTTGCCCAGCGTGGTGGCCTGCGCCGCGACGTTGTGCGAGCGGCCGGTCATGACCAGGCCCGAGTGCTCGACGGCGAGCCGGGCCAGCCGGGCGAGGGTGGCGACCACGCGGTCGCGGATCAGCTCCAGCGAGGCCCGCACCTGGAGCTGCTCGACGTTCTCGGTGAGGTCCCGGGAGGTCATCCCCTTGTGCACGTGCTCGTGCCCGGCGAGCGCGCTGAACTCCTCGATCCGGGCCTTCACGTCGTGCCGGGTGACCCGCTCCCGCTCGGCGATCGAGGCCACGTCGACCTGGTCCAGCACCCGCTCGTACGCCTCGACCACGCCGTCCGGAACCGCCACGCCGAGGTCCCGCTGCGCCCGGAGCACGGCGAGCCAGAGCCGCCGTTCCATCCGGATCTTCTCCTCCGGGGACCAGAGGGCGACCAGCTCGGGTGAGGCGTACCGGTTGGCGAGCACGTTCGGGATCGTCGTCACGTGGCTCATTCTCTCGTATCCGCAGGCGGGAACGTCGCCGGGCGGGCCGCCCCACCGGTGGCGGGCCGCGTCACCGGTGGTGGGCCGCCTCACCGGTGGCGGGCCGCGTCACCGGGCGCAGACGGCCTCACCTCGGGCGGGCCGCCTCACCCGGGGGGCGGGCCGCCTCACCGGGCGCGGGCCGCCTCACCCGACCTCTGCCGCCCGGGACCGACCGGCGGGCGGCGGGGCGGGCGGATCGCGTGGTCCGCCGCCCGGCGGCCCGAGGGTCTTGCCATTTGGAGCCGAACTGTCTACACAGGACATCCACAGTGATCACGGGGGCGAGGCTCACCGCTCGTCCGATCGCGGTACGACAGGGAGGCCCGAGAATGAACCGGAAGATCAGGTATGGCGCGGCGGCGATGGCGTCGGCGCTGACCGTCAGCGGCGCGCTGGTGCTGGCCGCGGCGCCGGCGAGCGCCGCCACGGCGTGCAAGACCAACACCAAGGAGTTCCCGACCGACTGGTACAACGCCGACGTGACGGTGAAGCTCTGCGTCAGGTCGAACAGCACCAGCCACTTCGCCGACGGCTACGTGTCCTGGAACGAGGCGGGCAGCAACAAGTTCGACAAGTTCGTGGTCGAGGTCCGCCTCGAGCGCAACGACGCCGACATCGCCGTCGACACCTGCTCGATGCTGGCGGCGATCAACTCGACCTACAAGGGCGACGACTTCTGCGGCCGGGGCAGCTCGGCCGGCGGCACCGGCGGCTGGACCGCCGACGGCAAGGTCATCTACAACATCAACAACGACGGCAAGGGCGACATGGTCTGGTCGCTGACGGGCTCGCCGTCGATCAGCTGAGCCACGCCGGGGCCCGCCGGCGACCGTCCGGCGCCGGCGGGCCCCGACCGGGGACGCTGGGGGCGCGGTCAGTGGCCCCGGCTGGGCCGCCGGGCGCAGCTCAGTCCTTCACGACGCCCGGAGCGGCCTGGGCGGGAAGGTCGGGTGCCCGGCCGTCGGCCGGCGCCGCCGCCCGCCGGCCCGTCGCGATGACGAGCCGGTCGAGGTAGAACAGCTGCAACGCCACGAACGCGACCAGGAAGAGCAGCAGCATCGGCAGCGGCAGCACCTGGGCGACGAACCCCTGCACGGCCTCCGGGGCGCCGAACGACTGCGCCATCCGCAGGAGGACGAGGTTCGCCGCCGGCGCGTGCTCGACGTCCCGGATCACCAGTTGCGGCCACAGCCAGCTCTGCGCGCCGACCAGCCAGCTCAGCAGCCCGGCGCCGGCCACCATGGGCAGTGCGGGCACCAGCATGGTCGAGGCGAACCCGCCGCCGGCCTCCCAGCGTTCCCGCTGGCCCCGGAAGAACAGGGCGAACACCACGAGCGCGGGGACGGAGAGCCAGCCCGGCGGGATCAGCGCCGCGAAGGTGTCCAGTTGGTCGGCTTCCTGCGCCCGCAGGAAGTGGGCGATGGCCAGCGGGCCGTCGCCCACGAAGAGCCAGGGCGCGAACGGCAGCAGGAGCAGCTCGCTGGCCCGGCCCAGCGGGCGCAGGCCGCCGATGGCGAAGCCGGCCAGCGCGGCGAGGCCCACCCCGACCACCGCCGAGACCAGCGGCGGAAGCCAGGTGTTGGCCTGGACCCGGCCGGTGGAGACGCCGGAGGGCAGCGGCGGCGCGTCGGCGACGAGCATCCCCAGCCACGGCGCCAGCACGTACGCGAGCACGCCGAGGAACGCCAGCAGCCCCACCGCCAGCGCGCCGAGCGCGACCGGACTCCGCGGGGCGGGCGCCGCGCCCGCCGCCGGGCGCTCCCGCCAGCCGGTGAACGCGATCCGCGTGCGGGTCGTGACGAGCAGGACGACGGCGAGGACGCCGAGCACGGCCAGGAGCGCCAGCAGCAGCACGCTGCCCGCGGCCCCGACGCCGAACTCGAGCCGCGTCAGGCTCTCCCGCACGATCCGCACCATCGGGGCGGCCTGCTCGTCCCGGCCGCCCAGGACCGGCCACTGGAGCGACCAGGACTGCACGGTCACCGCGACGACGGCCAGCGCGAGCACGCCGCCGACGGCCAGGGCAGCCGGGGCGGAGCGGCCGCCGCCGGGGCGGCGGCGCAGCGCGGCGAGGAAGGCGGTGGCGCCGACCGCGACCACCAGCCCGGCCGTCAGCAGCGCCACGGTGCGTACGGAGGTCAGCGTGGGCGACTGCGTCCAGGAGTCCCGGTCGGCCTCGAACCGGTCCACGGTCCACGCCACGCCCACGGCGAGCGGGGCGTAGGCGGCCAGTGGCAGGGCCAGCAGCGCCCGGGTCACCAGGCGGGGCGCCCGGCCGGCCCGCTCCGCGGCGAGCGCGAGCAGCGGGGCGACGAGCAGCGCGAGCAGCAGCGGTACGAGCGCGAGCAGCAGCGCGTAGCCCAGGTCGCCGAGGAACCCGCGCTCGATCACCTGCGCGTAGTTGTCGCCCCCGACGGACTCGGTCGGACCGCGGAACGGCTGGCCCCGCCGGAAGCTCTCCGCCAGGGTGCTGACCGACGGCAGCACGTACGACCAGAGCAGGGCGACGACCGCCGGCACGAGCAGCACCAGGCCGGTGACGACCTGCGCGCCACGGCCGATCCCGACGCCCCCGGGCGACGGCGGGCGGGGCGGGGCCGGAACCGGCGACGCGGGACGGGCGTGGGGATCGGGCACGGACGTCGGGGCGGCAGACACCGGGCGGACCTCCGGTCGACGGTGGAAGGGGCGACCCGAGGCTAGGCCGCGGGCCGACACCGCGTGCGGGCGAGGGCCCGTACGGCGCACCCGCCTCCAGGTGAAGCCCCCGCACGGCGCCCCCGAGGGGCGGCGCTCAGCGCTCCAGGATGGCGGTCACGCCCTGCCCGCCGGCGGCGCAGATCGAGATCAGCCCCCGTCCGCCGCCGGACTCCGCGAGCAGCTTCGCCAGGGTCGCCACGATCCGGCCGCCGGTGGCCGCGAACGGGTGCCCGGCGGCCAGCGAGGAGCCGTTGACGTTGAGCTTGTCCCGGTCGATCGCGCCGAGCGGGGCGTCCAGGCCGAGCCGGTCCTTGCAGAACTCGGGGGACTCCCAGGCGGCCAGGGTGGCGAGCACCTGGGAGGCGAACGCCTCGTGGATCTCGTAGTAGTCGAAGTCCTGGAGCGTCAGCCCGGCCCGGGCCAGCATCCGGGGCACCGCGTACGCGGGGGCCATCAGCAGCCCCTCGTCGCCGTGCACGAAGTCGACGGCGGCGGCCTCCGACCAGGAGAACCAGGCCAGCACGGGCAGGTTGTGCTCGCGGGCCCACTCCTCGCTGGCCAGCAGCACCGTGGAGGCGCCGTCGGTCAGCGGCGACGAGTTGCCGGCGGTCATGGTGGCCCGCTCGGCGTCCGGGCCCTTCGCGCCGAAGACGGGCTTCAGCGAGCCGAGCTTCTCCAGGGTGGTGTCCGGGCGCAGGTTCTGGTCGCGGGTGAGCCCGAGGTAGGGCGTCAGCAGGTCGTCGAAGAACCCCCGGTCGTACGCGGCGGCGAGGCGCTGGTGCGAGCGCAGCGCCAGCTCGTCCTGGGACTGCCGGTCGATCTCCCAGCGGAGCGCGGTGCGGGCGGCGTGCTCCCCCATCGACAGCCCGGTACGCGGCTCGGCGTTGCGCGGGATCTCGGGCCGGAACGGCTGGGTGGGGCGCAGCTTCGCGGCGATCCTCAGCCGCTCGCCGAGCGTGCGGGCGCTGTTCAGCTTGAGCAGCGTGCGGCGCATGTCCTCGTTGACGGCCAGCGGCGCGTCGGAGGTGGTGTCCACGCCCCCGGCGACGCCCACCTCGATCTGCCCGAGGGCGATCTTGTTGGCGACCAGGATGGCCGCCTCCAGCCCGGTGCCGCAGGCCTGCTGGATGTCGTAGGCGGGGGTGTGCGGGTCGAGCTTCGAGCCGAGCACCACCTCGCGGGTCAGGTTGAAGTCCTTCGCGTGCTTGAGCACCGCGCCGGCCACCACCTCGCCCATCCGCTCGCCGGCCAGGCCGAACCGGGCCACCAGCCCGTCCAGCGCCGCGCCCAGCATGTCGGCGTTGGACGCGCTCGCGTACCGCGAGTTGGACCGGGCGAAGGGGATGCGGTTGCCGCCGATGACCGCGACCCGCCGGATGCTCTGCACGATCCCGCCTCCTCGAAACACTTGCCCTCAACCTACTCGCCAGTAGGCTACGCCTATGACCGACAGGTACGCGAGCTTCGTCCGATCGGGGGCCGGTCGCGCGCTGGTCAAGCGCCTCGGGCTGCCCGACCCGCCGCGACTGCGCCGACACGCCCCCGGCGACCCCCTCACCCCCGGTCCCGTCCTGCTGGGCGCCGCGACCGGGGGCCGGCTCGCCGAGCCGGTCGGCAAGCTCCTCGCCGCCGCCGGGGTCGAGCTGCGCGACCCCGACGCCGTGGAGTCCACCGAGCGCTTCGCCGCCCTGGTGTACGACGCCACCGGCGTCACCGACTCCACCGACCTGCGCCAGCTCTACGACTTCTTTCACCCGCACGCCCGGTCGGTGCTGCCGAGCGGGCGGGTGATCGTGCTCGGCACCCCGCCCGCCGAGGGCGGCTCGCCCCGCGAGGCCACCGCCCAGCGCGCCCTGGAGGGGCTGACCCGCAGCATCGGCAAGGAGTTCGGCCGGGGCGTCACCGCCCAGCTCGTGTACGTCACCAGGGACGCCGACCCCGGCACCTGGACCAGCCTGGAGGCCACCCTGCGGTTCCTGCTCTCCGGCCGGTCCGCGTACGTCTCGGGGCAGGTCGTGCGGGTCGGCGCCGGCACGGCCGCCGCCCCGGCCGACTGGGACCGCCCGCTGGACGGGCAGGTCGTCCTGGTCACCGGGGCGGCCCGGGGCATCGGCGCGGCGCTGGCCCGGGTGCTGGCCCGCGACGGCGCGCGCGTCGTCGCGCTGGACGTCCCGGCGGCGGGCGACGAGCTGGCGGCGGTCGCCAACGACATCGGCGCGACGGCCGTGCAGCTCGACCTGACCGCCCCCGACGCGCCGGCCCGGCTCGCCGCGCACCTGGCCGACCGGCACGGGCGGGTCGACGTGGTCGTCCACAACGCGGGCATCACCCGGGACAAGACCCTCGGCCGGATGGACGCCGACCGCTGGGACTCGGTCATCGACGTCAACCTCTCCAGCCAGGAGCGGATCAACGACGTCCTGCTGGAACGGGAGCTGATCCCGGCCGGCGGGCGGATCGTCTCGGTCTCCTCCATCGCCGGGATCGCCGGCAACCGGGGGCAGACCAACTACGCCACCAGCAAGGCGGGCGTGATCGGGCTGGTCGACTCGCTGGCCCCGGCCCTGCGCGAGCGCGGGATCAGCGTGAACGCCGTCGCCCCCGGGTTCATCGAGACCCGGCTGACCGCGCGCATCCCGCTGGTGGTCCGCGAGGCGGGCCGGCGGATGAACAGCATGTCGCAGGGCGGGCTGCCGGTGGACGTCGCCGAGACCATCGGCTGGCTGGCGTGGCCGGCCTCCGGCGCGGTCAGCGGCAACGTCGTCCGGGTCTGCGGCCAGAGCCTGCTGGGGGCGTGATGGCCGGGCGGAGGGAGCCGGCGGAGGGCCCGGCGGACGACCTGTCCCTGCACGAGCTGATCGACGGCCCCACGGAGGTGCTGCCGGAGGAGACGCTGGCGGCGGTCCGCCGGCCGGGGCCGAGCGGCCACGACCTGAGCATCGAGGAGACGCACGACCTCTCCGGGCCGGCCGACGAGGTGACGCGGGACCTGGCCGGGCACGCCGCGCCGGGTGCCCGGGAGCGCGTGGAGCTGCCCCGGATGCCGGCGGCCGGGGCGCTGTACCGGCGGGCGCTGCTCGGCGCGCTGCCCGGCCTCGCCGGCGGGCGGCGGGCGGGCGGCGTGCCGGCGGTGGAGCTGGCCGTCGCCGGGACCGCCGTCGACCGGGCACACCTGGCCGACTACGACCGGGTCTGCGGGTTCCGGCTCACCGACCGGCTGCCCGCGACGTTTCCGCACGTCATGGGGTTCCCGTTGGCCCTGCGGCTGATGACCGCGCCGGGGTTCCCGATCCCGCTGACCGGCGTGGTGCACGTCGGCAACCGGATCACCGTGCACCGCCCGGTCACCGCCGACGAGACCCTCGACTTCCGTGCGTACGCGGCGAACCTGCGCCCGCACGACCGGGGGCGGCAGGTCGACGTGGTGCTCGTCGGCTCGGTCGGCGGGGAGGAGGTCTGGCGGGGCGTCTCGACGTACCTCGGCCGGGAGCGCACGCCGGGCGGGGAGCGGCGGGACCGGGGCGAGCGGCCCGCCGCGCCGGCCGGCTCCGCGCGCTGGCGGGTCGAGCCCCGCGTCGGCACGGACTACGCGCGGGTCTCCGGTGACCACAACCCGATCCACACCTCCCGCCTCGGCGCCCGGCTGTTCGGCTTCCCCCGGCCGATCGCACACGGGATGTGGAGCAAGGCCCGCTGCCTGGCCGCGCTGGAGAACCGGCTGCCCGACGCCTACACCGTGGAGGTGGCATTCAAGCTGCCGGTGCCGCTGCCGAGCACGGTGAGCTTCGCGCGGCTGCCGGACGGCGGATTCGCCCTGCACGACCCGCGCGGCCGCCCGCACCTGGTGGGTCTCGTGCGCTGAGTCGCCCCTGCCGATCCGGACACCGGGCTTGGCAGGGGCGACTTCGTGCGCTAGGTTCTTCTCAGTTCGAGATGTTCTCAAGATGAGAGGGACGACGTGGACGAGCGGGAGTTCCTGGCCGCGTACGACCCCCGGGCCTATCCGGCGGTCGCGGTCACCGTCGACGTGGTGGCGCTGACCATCCGGGACGGCGCGCTGCACCTGCTGCTGATCCGGCGCGGCGAGCCCCCCTTCGAGGGGCACTGGGCGCTGCCCGGCGGCTTCGTCCGCCCCGACGAGGACCTGGCCGCCGGCGCCCGGCGCGAGCTGGCCGAGGAGACCGGGCTCGGCGGGGAGGGGCTGCGCCGCGTACACCTGGAGCAGCTCGCCAGCTACGGCGACCCCGGCCGCGACCCGCGGATGCGCGTCGTCTCGGTCGCCCACCTCGCGTTCGCGCCCGACCTGCCCGACCCGGCCCCCGGCACCGACGCCGACGAGGCGGCCTGGCTGCCCGTGACCACCCTGACCAACCGGCAGCTCGCCTTCGACCACGGCCGGATCATCGACGACGGGCTGGAGCGGGCCCGCGCCAAGCTCGAATACACCCCGCTCGCCACCCGCTTCCTCGCCCCCGAGTTCACCGTCAGCGAGCTGCGCGCCGTCTACGAGACGGTCTGGGGGCACCCCCTGCACGCCGGCAACTTCCACCGCAAGGTGCTCTCCGTGCCCGGCTTCGTGGAGAGCACCGGCGCCAGCACCGAGCGCGGCGGCGCGCGCGGCGGCCCCCGCGCCAGGCTCTACCGGGCCGGCGACGCCCGGCTGCTGCACCCGGCGCTGCTGCGCCCCGCCCGGGAGGAGACGGTCCGATGAGGACCGCCGAGGCCATCCGCCTCGTCGCGGCGGCCCGCGACGACGACGACCTGTTCGGCACCGACCAGCCGGCCCGCCGCTACCGCGAGCTGGTCGCGGCCCTGCACCCCGACCGGGTGGCCGCCGACCCGGCGGTACGCGCCGACGCCACCGACGCGTTCGTCCGGGTCACCACCCGCTGGAGGGCCCGCCAGGTCACCGTCCTCGGCGACTACCGCCTCGGCGCGGCCCCGGAGCACACCGGCGACCTGGCCGACCTCTACGACGTCGGCGCCGACCGGCTGCTCAAGCTGCCCCGGCGGCCCACCGACAACGACCTGATGGCCCGCGAGGCGCACGCCCTGCACACCATCGCCGAACGCGGCGACCCGCGCTACCTGCCGTACGTGCCCCGGCTGGTGGACTCGTTCCGGCACTCCGACGCCGCGACCGGCGCCGAACGGCGGATCAACGTGCTCGCCACCGCGCCCGGCCTGCACGACCTGACCGAGGTGCGGCGGGCGTACCCCGACGGGCTCGACGCCCGCGACGTCGCCTGGATGTGGCGCCGGCTGCTGGTCGCGCTCGGCCTGGCCCACCGGGCGGGCGTCGTGCACGGCGCGGTCCTGCCGCCGCACGTGCTCATCGAGCCCGACCGGCACGGCGTGGTGCTCGTCGACTGGTGCTTCTCCGCGCCCGTCGGCAGCACGATCCCCGCCCTGGTCCCCGGTCACGACGCGCGGTGGTACCCCGACGAGGTTCCCCGGAAGCGGCCCTGCGGGCCGGGCACCGACATCGCCATGGCCAGCGGATGCATGAGCTGGCTGATGGGGCCGCGCGCGCCGCGCGAGCTGGACGCCTTCGCGCGGGGCTGCCGCCAGCGGGCGCTGGGCGCTCGACCCGACGACGCGTGGCTCCTGCTGCGCGAACTGGACGAGGTGCTGGACCGGCTCTACGGCCCCCGCACCTTCCGACCCTTCACCCTCAACCCGTAAGGAGCTGTCATGGGCAGTGGAATGTGGTCCACCGACGTGTACGACGCCGCCGACCGCTACCGCCGGGCCACCGGCAAGAGCGCGTTCTCGTACAGCGACAGCGGGGCGCGCAAGGTGCACCCCGCCCTCGATCCCCGGGGCGTGGTGCGGGAGAGCCGCGACTCCGACGAGCACCCCCGCTCGACGCCCATCGCGGTGCTGTTCGACGTGACCGGCTCGATGGGCAACGTGCCGCGCGTCCTGCAGACCAAGCTGCCGCAGCTGCTCGGGCTGCTGCAACGGCAGGGCTACGCCCCCGATCCGCAGATCATGTTCGGCGCGATCGGCGACGCCACCTGCGACCGGGTGCCGTTGCAGGTCGGGCAGTTCGAGTCGGACAACCGGATGGACGACGACCTGGGCCGCATCGTGCTGGAGGGCGGCGGCGGCGGGCAGATGACCGAGTCGTACGAGCTGGCCATGTACTTC